>JASHTN010000237.1 GCA_030040525.1 Gammaproteobacteria bacterium
CACCTTCCTGTTGGCCGGCATCAAGATAGCTGCAGACTCGATCCCGCTGAATCTGCGAGACCATCGGCCCCATCTCGGTCGCAGGATCGAGACCCGCTCCGAGCTTGATCGCCTTGGCCCTGTCTGACACCCCGTCGACCACCTTATCGAACAGCTTGTCCTGCACGTACAGACGTGAGCCGGCGCAGCAACACTGCCCATGATTGAAGAAGATGGCGTTCGCCGCGCCCGGGATGGCCACGTCCAGATCGGCGTCCTCGAGAACGATGTTCGGCGACTTGCCCCCCGAGCTCGAGCGAGACGTGCTTGAGGTCGCGTGCCGCCGCCTGCACGATCAATCGGCCGACTTCGGTGGAGCCGGTAAAGGCGACCTTGTCGACGCCCGGATGAGCCGCCAGCGCCGCACCGGCCGTTTCACCGAACCCGGTGATGATGTTCACTACGCCAGGGGGCAGCCCGGCTTCCTGCAGAATCTCGCCGAGCCGCAGCGCGGTCAGCGGCGTCTCTTCCGCAACCTTCAGTACCACCGTACACCCGGTGGCCAGTGCCGGCGCCAGCTTCCACGCCGCCATCAACAGCGGAAAGTTCCACGGAATGATCTGCCCGACGACGCCGATCGGCTCAGGCCGCGTATAGGAGTGATACTGGACCCCGGGCGTATAGAGAACCGAAAGCGGAATGGTCCTCCCTTCGATCTTGGTGCACCACCCGGCCATGTACTGAAAGATGTCGGCAGCGAGCGGCACGTCGGCAACGCGGGCCACGGCCATCGGCTTGCCATTGTCGAGCGACTCGAGCTCTGCGAGTTCGTCGTTGTACTTCGCGATGAGATCGCCGACGCGCCACAGCAGCTTGCTGCGCTCAGATGGCGTCATCGCCGGCCATGGTCCGGACTCGAGCGCGCGCCGGGCTGCGCGCACGGCGGCGTCGATGTCAGCCTTGTCGCCTTCGGCCGCGCGCGCAATGGTGGCGCCGCTCGCCGGGTTCTTCACTTCGAAGGTTTGCTCTGATGCGGCAGGAACCCATTTGCCGTCGATCAGCAATCTCTTCGGCGCGGCGATGAACTGCGAAACCGCGCGGGATATGGGTAATTCCTTCAGGACGGCGCTCATGGTAGTTCTCCTCGCGACAGTCGAGGTCGAGCTGACGCTGCTTATAACCCGCGTCGAGTATAAACCCGCGCCATTAACGCTGAGCGGCAGTCACAGCGGCACCGGACCGCTGTAGGCGATGCGCTCAGGCCGGCTTGACGTTGGCGTTGAGGCGGAAGAGATTGTTGGGATCGTACTGCCTTTTGAGCGCCGCCAGCCGTGGATAGTTGTCCCCGTACGCCGCCGACACGACGTTGCGATCCTCCATGCTTGCAATGTTGACGTAGCGGCCGCGGGTGAGCGGCTCGAGCTTCTGGAACGAATCGCGCGCCCACTGCTCGTTGCGCTCGACGCTGTCGTGGTCAGCGTCGGTTTTCCAGAGCGCGGCCACGTGCATGGAGTAGTTGGCGGCGCGATTCCAGAACGCCGTATCGTGCGGCTTGACGCGCCCGATCGCCCCGCCGATCGGCTGGAAGCCGAGATAGAAGATATCGAGCTTCGCGTTCTCGACGCAGCCCACCACGGTGTCGATGAGCCCGGGTGTCATGCTGCCGACCAGCCCGCCTTTCAGGTACCAGCCATGCTGCGACATGCCTGGCATGTCATCGCTCCCCTGCAGCTCCACGTACGGAGTCATGGCCAGCGAATCCCCGTGCACCTTGCCGAGCTTGCGCAGCGGTGCCGTCACGCGCTCAGCGTCCTTCGCCGCGCCGCAGTACGTGACGTCGAGCTCGATCACCCGCTGGCCGTGCTCGTCGGGGCCGGCGTCGAGACCCACGTAGAGCTCATCGGGCGCGCCGGCGGTGAAGTCCGCATAGCGCTCGAGCAGCGAACGCGCGCCGGCATCGAACGGGAAGCTCAATGTGCCGCCGTACAACGGGCCGACCTCGTGCAGGGCGAACACGAACTCGGTAACCACGCCAAAGTTGCCGGCGCCGCCCTTCAGGCCCCACAGCAGGTCGGGATTCTCCCGGGCGCTCACCCGGTACCAGCTGCCGTCCGCAGCGATGACCTCGGCGCCGACGAGGTTGTCACAGCTCAGGCCGAACTTGCGGCCGATCCGGCCGATGCCGCCACCGAGCGTGAGTCCCCCTACCCCGGTATCCGCCACGACGCCCGCGGGAGTCGCGAGACCGAAGGCCTGCGCCTCGCGATCGAGGTGTCCGAGCAGCGCGCCGCCGGCAACGCGCGCCTGCCTGGCTAGCGGGTCGATCTCCACGGCGCGCATCGGCGAGAGATCGATCACCAGTCCGCCATCGCACCCGGACTGGCCCGAGAAGCTGTGGCCGCCGCCGCGTACCGCGGTGAGGAGGTTGTGGGCGGCGGCGAAGCCCACCGCGTGCTTGACGTCAGCGGCACCCACACAGCGGGCGATGAGCGCCGGGTGGCGATCGAAGGCGGGATTCCACAGCCGCCGGGCTTGGTCGTAGCCGGCCTGGCCGGCGCCGAGCAGCTCACCGCGCAGTGAGGCGCGCAGTTGGTTGATGTCCGCCCCCTTGAGAGTCAGCGGCTTGCCGTCGAGACCGACGGCCGGAAGGTCCGCCGTGGTAGCGGCGAGCACTCGGCGCGCGGGCAGAGCGGCGCTGGTGAGCGCGGCGAGCCCCGCGGTCACGAACGTTCTTCTTTTCATATGGGTTCCCCCCGAATCGGCAAAGCCTGCTCCCGGCTCTACTGCCTCGTCAAGCGCGCGCGCGGTACCCTTGTGCCACTGATACCTCGTGGAACGCGTGCGGAGTCGGGGATCGTTTGGGTCTGTACGTCATTGCGGTGATTCCCGTGCTCGTCTGGACGTGGCTGCTCACCGCGCGCGGAGGGTTCTGGCGTGTCTCAACCCGCCACGACCCTGCCGCTGCGCAACACGCGGCCCCTGCGCCGAGAGTTGTCGTCCTCATACCTGCCCGCAACGAGGCAACCCTCATCGGCGCTGCGGTAACTTCGCTCGCGCGCCAGACGTTCGGCGGGCTTCTGCACCTCGTCGTGATAGACGACGGGAGCAGCGACGGCACTGCGGACGCCGCGACGGCGGCCGCCCGGGCCTGCGGAGCTGCGGCCAGTCTGACCGTGATGCGCGGCACGGCATTGCCCGGCGGTTGGACGGGGAAGCTGTGGGCGCTGTCGCAGGGCATCGCCGCCGCGGCCCGTTTCGATCCCGACTATCTGTTGTTCACGGATGCCGATATCGAGCACGCCCCCGGCAGTCTCGAATCGCTGGTCGCGGACGCCGAGGCACACCAGCGCGATCTCGTCTCGCGCATGGCGAGACTGTCGACGGCCGCCGTCGCGGAGCGGCTGTTGATTCCGGCGTTTGTGTTCTTCTTCTTCATGCTCTACCCGCCGGCCTGGGTTGCCGCTCCGCAACGCCGAACGGCAGCGGCGGCCGGCGGCTGCATCCTGATCCGCCCGCAGGCGCTCGCGCGGATCGGCGGACTCGAGTCCATCCGCTCCTGCATCATCGACGATTGCGCACTGGCGCTCGCGGTGAAGCGATCGGGCGGCCGGCTCTCGCTGGCACCCACCCGCGACGTCCGCAGCCTGCGTGCCTACGCTTCCTTCACCGCGATCGGCGCCATGATCGCGCGCTCCGCCTTCGCGCAGCTCAGGCATTCCTACCTCGCGCTCATCGGCACACTGCTCGCCCTGTTCCTCACCTTTGTGCTGCCGCTGGCGCTGCTCTTCGTCGGCGACCCGCTCGCGGCGGGCCTCGGCGCGGCTGCGCTGCTCTTGATGGCGTTCGCCTACCTGCCGATGGTTCGCTTCTACCGTCTTTCCCCACCCTGGTGCCTGTGTCTGCCGCTGACCGTGCTCTTCTACGTCGCTGCCATGCTCTATTCCGTCGCCGAATACACGCGCGGACGGGGTGGGCACTGGAAGGGGCGCGCGCAGGACAAGTAGGACTGTGATCAGGGCTATCGCGTATCATGGTCTGGTGCGATCCGAAGCACAGGGAGGACCGCGATGACTGCCAAAAACGGATTCACGCACCCGCTCGCTCGTCTCGCCGCCGCGGTCTGGCTGCTGCTCGCCGGCACCGGCGTCGCCAGCGCCCAGGTCGTGCTGGCGCCGCCCAGTCCGCAGATTGGCTCCTCGGACCCGGTCACTGCGGAGCCGCCGGTCGCACGGCCGCACACCAAGCCCTGCGTGGTGCAGCTTTTTCAGAATTTGGAGTTCGCGGACTTCACCCCCAAGGTCTTCAGCTACATGCCCCCGGCCGCCTGTCCCGGGCCGTGGGCCGAGGTGGTATTCACCGCGGATTTCACGGTGACGGCCGGACGGCAGTACGACCGCACGGCGGCCTTCTACCTCGGGCACGCCAGCATCTATTACGGCACGACGGCTGAGCCGCGCGCCACGCTCAGCCCGTCGTGGCACGTGGAGCGCGACGTCACCGATCTGACGGCCATCTTCCGCTCGCCCCAGACCGGCGAGGCCAACCTCGGCAATTTCGTCGGAGTCTCGGGCGGGGTGACCTACAACGGCCTGATCTTTGCCAACGCGGCGCTGGAGTTCTACCCCGCCTCGCAGCACGAGCCGGCCCCCCAGACCGCGGACCTCATCGTGCCGGTGAACGGCAGCGGCGGCGATGCCGGCACCTTGAACACCACGGCCGAGCAGATCACCCAGACGCTGAATCTGCCGCGCACCGTCGAGCGTGTCTACCTGGATGTCATCGCGCAGAGCCAGTCGAATGATGAGTTCTGGTACTTCTGCGTGCCAAACGATCAGACGACCAACCTCGAGAGCTGCGGCAACACTGCTTTTCGCGAGACCGAAGTGACGATTGACGGACAGCCCGCCGGGGTTGCGCCCGTGTACCCCTGGATCTTCACCGGCGGCATCGACCCGTTTCTCTGGGAGCCGATCCCCGGCGTGCAGACGCTCGACTTCAGGCCCTACCGAGTGGATCTGACGCCCTTTGCCGGCGTGCTCTCGGACGGCAACCCGCACGTCGTGGGGCTTAGCGTCTTCAACGCGGACAGCTACTTCCTCGCGACCGCAAACCTGCTCGTGTTCACCGACCATGGCGCACAGCGGGTGAGCGGCGGTCTGCTCAGCAACACGCTCAGCGCCGCGCCGAGTCCGGTCGTCACGGAGAACATCCAGGAGAATCCGAGCGGCCCGACCTTCACCGGTAGCATCACGGTGTCATCGGACCGTGATTTCGCGATCACGGGCTACGTCGACACCTCGCACGGGCGGGTGGAGACCACGGTCGAGCAGAGCGTCAAGTTCCTGAACACGCAGGAATTCGACGTGAGCCCGACGACCGACGGCCAGAATGCGCAGCAGACCACGAGCGTCGATTCGGTCGTGACCACCCGCGAGGGCTGGTTCACGGCGACCAGCGAGCAGCATTTCAGCTATCCGCTCACCATCAACTATCTGCTCACCTTCAATGCCGACGGCAGCTCAACCCAGGTGACCACCGTCAACCAGCAGGATCATGTGCGGGCCTCGGGCTACCACAACGGCCCCTGGGACCGGACGGTGGACGAGGTGGTCGAGTCCACCGACACCCTCTTCCTGAGTCCGAGCTTCAGCATCACCGGAAACTCGGGGGCGCTCACGACGCAGAGCTATCGCAGCACGGACTCGGCTTCCGGCGGCTGCTACAGCCGCACGCTCGCCGCGAAGATGCAGAAGCTCACCGCAATTGAGGACGGCCGCGGCTGCGGGAATGGCGATCGGCAGTACTGAGCCGCGCGTATTCCCGCAACAGACCGGTTTGTGACCGCAGCTCGACTGACCGCGTAACCGTCGGTTGCCTAAACTCCTTGCCGCAGCCTGAAGGCTGCTGAAGCAGGAGCTGCAAAACCGATGCTTAAGGCTCAGCGCGCTATCAGGCTCGGATGCTTCGCGCTTCTTTTGGGCGGCGCCTTGATCCACGCGGCCCCGGCGCCCGCCCAGCAGAAGACCGGGCCGGGCGTGCCCGCCGACCAGAGCCTCACCTGGCAGGGCCTGACCCTCTACGGCGTCGTCGACCTTGGCGTGCAGTACGACACGCACAGTGCCCCCTTCAGCCCATACCGACCCTCGGCGAGCGGCAACATCGTGCGGCAGAACAGCCATGAGTCGGTCACCGGGCTGACGCCGAGTAACATGGGTCAATCGCGGGTGGGGCTTCAGGGGCTCGAGCCATTAGGCGCGGACTGGTCCGGCCTCTTTCAGATTGAGACCTTCTTTAACCCCCAGTCCGGGGAAATCGCCAATTCCTTGAAGTCGCTCGCGGTGAATAACGGCCGACCGCTCATCGAGCAGAGCGTCGGCGTCGATGGAAGCTCGGCGGGCCAGACGTTTCAGACTGCCTTTGCGGGCATCCAGTCCGAGCGCTTCGGTACCCTCACCTACGGGCGGCAGGTGACACTGCTGTCAGAAGGAGCGATCAAGTACGACCCCAATTACCTCGCCACAGCGTTTGGGCTCCTCGGCGCCTCAAACACCTACGCGGGCGGGGGCAGCAGCGAAAACAACCGGCTCGACTCCACGGCGAGGTACTGGGTAGGCCTCGGCGATCTCGTCCACGTGGCCGGGCTCTACAAATTCAACGGATCCCGAGGGTCGGCGAACACGGCCCTGCAGACCGACCTGGGCGGGGATGTAGCCGGCGCATCCGTCGATGCGTATTACTCGAAGGTCAACAGCTCCGTCACGGCAAGTTCGCTCACCGCAGCGCAGGTCTCGGCACTGCCGTCCCTGGGCTACTCGGCATCTGACTCCCTGGCGGCGACCGTCTCAGACAATACGGCTTACGCCCTCATGGGCCGGTATGAGCTCGAGCCACTCAAGCTCTTTGCCGGCTACGAGAGCATCCGCTACAGCAATCCAGCGTCCCCAGTGAGTGCCGGATCCATCGACATCGGCGGCTACGTCCTGGCGTTCGTCAGCAACACCGCTTACGACCACCCGAAAATCGTGCAGGTCTACTGGTCTGGCATTCGCTATGCGGTCATTCCACGCCTCGAGCTCACTGGCGCTTACTACGGCGTGCACCAGAGCGCCTATGGAACGGGTACGCAGGCCGGCTGTTCGACGAGCGTGCACAGCACTTGCAGCGGAAGTCTCGAGGCGTTCTCCTTCGACGCGGACTACCGATTCAACGTGCACTTCGACGTGTACCTCGGCGCCATGTACAGCGGCGTGCACGACGGCCTGGCGAGCGGCTATCTGTACACGACCAACATCAATCCGACCATCGGGGCGCGATACAAGTTCTGAGACCAAGCTAGCGCCGGTCGTGCGCCGCGCCGGCAGGACGCGCGGGTACGACGCGCAGCATCACGGCGGAAGTCGGCGGCAGCTCGATCGCCAGGTGCGAGGTAGCATCCGGGCGGTTCGCGTGCCGCCAGAGATCGCGGATGTGCAGCGGCAGGTAATCCGGCAGGCGCAGCATCGACCACTCGAGCATTGCGTGCGCACTCTGGTGTCCCCGGTTGAGCAGCACCACCGCGCGCGCGCCGTCCTCCAGCGGCCTGACCCAGACCTCGAGGTCGCCGTTCCTCGCCGCCCGATGCCCCTCGACACCGAGGCGATCCTGATCGACTGCGATGACCTCACGATTGGTGAGGATCCGGCGCACCGCATCCGACATGCTGGTGAGATCGTTACCGGCCATGAGGGGCGCAGCGAGCATCGCCCAGAGACTGAAGTGCGCGCGGTACTCATCCTCCGTCATACCGCCGTTGCCGACCTCGAGCATGTCCGGGTCGTTCCAGTGGCCGGGTCCTGCGTAGCCTTCGAGGCCAGGCTGGGCGTCGAGGATCTCGAGCACGCTGAGGGAAATTCCCTGCTTGCCTTCCCAGCCGTCGAAGATGTCTTCCGTCGTACGCCACAGGTTCCCGCCGCTCGCCGCCGCCCACAGCCACGGCTTGTTCTTGCCCCACTCGCAGATGCTGAACACGATGGGCCTGCCCGTGGCGCGCAGCGCCCGCGCCATCGTCTCGTAAGCCGAAGCGGCATCGAGCGTTCCGGCATCGCACCAGTCGTACTTGAGGTAGTCCACGCCCCAGTCTGCATACTGCCGCGCGTCCTGGTACTCGTGCCCGCGGCTGCCCGGCCGGTGCTGGCACGTCAGGTCCCCCACGTCGCTGTAGATGCCGAACTTGAGCCCCTTACCGTGCACGTAGTCGGCGAGCGCCTTGATGCCGGAGGGGAAGCGCGCCGGATCGGCGTGAATGTTGCCTGCGGCGTCGCGCTCTCCGTGCCAGCAGTCGTCGACGACCACGTACACATAGCCCGCGTCCCGCATCCCGGAGCTGACCAGCGCATCCGCCTGACTGCGAATTATCGTCTCCGAGATGTTGCAGCCGAACCTGTTCCAGCTGTTCCATCCCATCGGCGGGGTCGGGGCTAGCCCGTTGGCGGCCAGCGATTCCGCTCTGAAATCCGCCAGCGCCACGGCGCTTGCTGCGCACGCAAGGCACCCCATGAGGAGCATGCAACCGGATCGACTGGCCATAGCGGACCCCCAAGAGCCATGATCCGACGCGCCGAGCAGCGCGACCGGCCGGCAGGTCAGCGGCTGCGGGTCAATGACTCGTGCAGCCACGTCGCCCAGCTCCGGCCCGTCCACAGTTCGAAGCCCCGCTCACGGCGGGCGAGCAGCGTCGGACAATCGAGAATAGTGACGGGTGCGCAGTCTCTCCCGTGCAGCACCTGTGTGACGTTGAGAAAGTGGGACAGGTGGCCCTGGGCTTGCGCTCCCGTCACGCACAGCCGCAGCCACTTCCCGCTGACATCGAGCAGCGAGCCACCGGAGACCTGCGCGGCGACTACGGCCGACGACTCCCGCTCGATTGCATGGCCCGCCAGCAGCCAGCGACCCGGCCCCACATGCAGCACCGCCGCGCCATCTGCGTAGCGGCGCACACTGCCGGGCGGCTCCGCGCCGGGTGCCGCAGCAGCTGGAAGCCGCGATACCGGCACGACGAGCTCGTGACATCGGACTTCCTCCACGAGGATTTCCACAGCCTTCATAGTCTCATGCGCTCGCCCGTCGGGTCGAAGTGCACGGCAGCCGTGACCCGCGCCTTCGTGTAGCGGGCTCGCAGGGGGTCCGCGGCGACCACCTCGCGGTCGTGCGCCGCAAACTCCCGCGCCAGAAGCGCAAGCCCCACGGCGCGCCCGAGCGCAGGGCTCCAGACAGCGGAGGTCACATGACCGAGCGATTGTGTCGATCGCGCCGCTGCGATCAGCTGCGCGCCGGCGTCGAGCCGTGCCGTGGCATCCGCCGCCACGAGCCCGACGAGAATCGGCCGCGAAGGCTCGTGCAATGCAGGCCGGGCGAGCAGCCCGCTGCCTATGCATGGTGCGGACCTCTTGACCATGTCGTCGAGCCGCAGGTCGTAGGGAGAGACCTGGCCGTTGATTTCGGCGCTCGTCAGGTAGCCCTTTTCCACCCTGAGAATGTCGAGCGCCTCGAGTCCGTAAGGAATGACGCCGTCGGGCGCGCCATGCCGGCGCAGTGCGCGCCATAGCGGCGGCGCCGCATCGGCCGCACAGTGCAGCTCGTAGGCAAGCTCCCCGGAGAAGCTCGCGCGCAGCAGACGCAGCGGCCTCGATTGCCACTTGCCGCAGTGAAAGTCCATATGACGCAGCTGCTCGAGCGGCTCGCGCCACTGCGCCGGCGGCAGCACCTTGCGCAGCAGCTGCCGGGTGCGCGGCCCGGCGACTACGATGACTGCCCAGGCATCTGTCACGTCCGTGCAGCTGACCGCAAGCTCGGCAGCACTGCACGCTGCGTGGTACTCGAGATGCGACAGCACCGCAGCGGCCGCGTGGGTGCTCGTCGTCAGAAGGAAATGCTGCGCCGCGAGTCTCAGCACCAGACCGTCATCGAGGACCATTCCGTCCTCGCGCAGCATGACGCAATAGCGCGCGCGCCCGATCCCGATCCCGCTCGGGCGCGCGAGATAGATCCGATCGAGGAAGGCCGCGGCATCGGGCCCGGCCACTTCTATCTTGCCCAGTGTGGAGGCATCAAACAGCCCGCCCGCGGCTCGTACGCGCTGCGCCTCGAATTCTGCCGCTGCCGCGAGGCTCTCGCCGTGATCGCGGTAGTAGCGCGGACGCAGCCACAGCCCTGCGGGCTCCATGAGCGCGCCATCGGCGACGTGATCGGCCTGGAGCGGCGTGTGTCGCACCGGCCGCACCGTGCCCGGGGCTCCACGGAAGCCCGCGAGAACGCCCAGCGGTATGGGTCTCGTCGGCGGACGCGGGCGGCTCACGCCGACTTCCGCCAGCGGCTTGCCGAGAAACTCCGCGAGGATTGCCGCTCCCGGCAGGCCGGAGGTCTTGCCCTGATCGGTGCCAACACCGAGCGCCGTGTAGCGTTTGACGTGCTCTATCTCGCGGAAGCCCTCGGCGACGGCCTGGCGCAGATCGCTCACGGTGACGTCGTTCTGCAGATCGACGAACTGCCGCTTCTCGTCGCCGCCTACGACGCGCCAGAACGGCATGACCGCGGGTGCAGGGTCGGCGCTCACGAGCGCTGGGCGCTCGGCGGGCGCTGCGTCCCTTCCGGCCGCAGTCGCCGCGACAGCGCCCGCTGCCGTACCGTCGGCGAGCGCCGCGGCGAGCTCCAGCTTGCCGCGCGCCGCCCCCGCGGGTATCACCGTCGCGGACTCGCTCACCGGGATGAAGGCGCCGAGCTGCGCGTCATAGCGCTGTGCCAGGCCGCTCTGGGTGGCAAGCTGCAGCGCGGGCGTCCACCCGCCGCTGGCGCCGAGCACGTCACAGGAGATCCTGGTCGGCGTACCGACGCCGTCGCGATGGCGCACGATGACGCCCGATACCCGGTGGCCGCCAAGTACCTGCTCGACCACCTGTTCGTTGCAGATGCGAACGCCTCCGCGCTCGAGCTCCTCGAGGACTGCGAGCTCTGGTCGCGCTCTCGGATCGACGATGGCGGCGATTCGAATTCCCGCCTCTCGCAGACGCTGCGCGGCGCAATACACACGATCGTGATTGGCGAACAGGACCGCCTCGTTCCCCGCGCGCACCGCAAAACGGGCCGCGAAACGCTCGACCGCGCCGAGCAGCATGACACCCGGCCGGTCATTGCCGGCAAAGGCGATCGCTCGCTCCGTGGCCCCGGTTGCGAGCACGCGTGCCGCTGCGCGGATGTGCAACAGCTCGTCCGCCTCGCCCGGGTAGCCGGCCGGTTGACACAGCGCCAGCAGGAGATCGTCGTAACAGCCGACGACAGCGGTGCCGGTGAGCAGCTCGACACCGGCTACGCGAAGCTCGCGCTCGCTGTCGATGAGCCAGCGGCTCGAGGCGCGACCATCGATCGTCGCGGTCTCGAATTGCAACTCCCCGCCGAGGCTGCTGTCCTGCTCGCAAAGCACGACCTTGGCGCCGCGTGACGCGGCCGCGCGCGCGGCGCTGAGGCCCGCGGCACCTCCACCGACCACCAGTACGTCACAATCGAGGTGGCGCTCGCGCGGCGGACGATCCACGCCGATTTTTGGCGCGCAGCCGAGGCCGGCGAGCCCGCGGATCAGCGGCTCGTACCAGCGCCAGGCAGGCCACATGAAGGTCTTGTAGTAGAAGCCGGCGCCGAACCGCGCGCCGGCCACACCCGCGATTGACGACAGATCGAAGCGCAGCGAGGGCCAGCGATTCTGACTCGCGAAAACGAGGCCGTCGGCGAGTGGCGCGACGGTGAGGGGCACGTTGGGTATCTGCCGGTCGCCGGGATCGAGCGTGCCCAGGGCATTCGGCTCCTCGGGGCCCGCGGTGAATATGCCTCGGGGCCGGCGACACTTGGTGCTGCGGCCGATCAGATGGACGCCGTTGGCGAGGAGCGCCGAGGCGAGCGTATCGCCCGCGAAGCCGCGCAGGCTCTGTCGGTCGAATGTGAACCGGCAGGTCCGGCTCCGGTCGACGCTGCCGCCGGTGGGGTTGCGAAACCGCGCGGTCACGAGCCGGTCCCATCCGCCGGCGGGACGGGCACGGACGCCGTACGCAAAACCCGCCCGGTACGCAGATCCCGATGCAACTCGAGCCACATGCGACAGCCGCGCACGTGTTGCCAGTGCTCGAGGGAGCGCCTCGGGTCTGCCAGGCGGAAATAAAGCCGCTCGGCAGCCGTTGCACCCCGTTCCTCCAGGGTGCACCGGAACTCGAACTCGGCGACCTCGCGTTCACCACAGAACGGGCAGGAGATGAGCATGGCTGGGCTACTGCCGGGAGGGAAACGGGCCGGCGCCGCTCTCGTCGAGCAGGTGTCCGGAGGCAAAGCGGGACAGGCGGAACGCCCGGATCAGCTCGCTCGCCCGGCCGCGGGCAATGAGCTCGGCGAATGCATAGCCCGAGGCCGGAGTGGCCTTGAATCCGCCATAGCACCAGCCGCCATTCAAGTAGAGCTCGTCGCCTCCGATCCGGTCGATGATCGGGCTGCCGTCCATGGTCATGTCGTTCATGCCGGCCCAGTGCCGCAGCAGCCGCAGCTGCTTCACCTGCGGCAGCAGGCTGGTGAGTGCCGCGGCAACATCCCGCACGCGCGTGATCTCGCCGCGTTGCGTCATCGAGGGATAGCCGTCCAGCATCCCGCCGAACACGAGGCCGCCACGGTCGGATTGCGAGACGTACACCTCGCCACCATGGGGAAACATGTAGATGAGCACCCTATCGAGCATGGGTTTGACGGGTTCCGTGACGCCCGCCTGAAGCAGATGTGTCTCCAGCGGCAGAGCAATTCCGAGGCGCCGAGCGAGCTCGGCGGTCCCGCCCGCGACCGCGATACCGACGCGCTCCGCCGCTATCGTTCCGCGGCTCGTCTCGACCCCGGCGATCCGGCCGGCGACGCGTACGACTCCCAGAACTTCACACTGCTCGATGATATGAACACCGAGGCGGGCTGCGGCGCGGGCGTATCCCCAGGCGACCGCATCGTGACGCACCGTCCCCCCGCGTCTCTGCAGCAGGCCCCCGTGGATCGGAAACTGCCGCACGGCGCCGCAGTCCAGGGCGCGGGCGAACCGGCCGACAGCGGCGCGGTCGAGCAGCTCCGCGTCGATCCCGGCAAGCCGCATGGCATTGCCGCGCCGCGCGCAGGCTGCCAGCTGGTCATCGGAGGTCGCCAGGTCGAGCACGCCGCGAGGACTGAACATGATGTTGTAGTTGAGCTCGCGACCCAGCGAGCGCCAGCGACGCAGCGCATCCTCGTAGAAATGCTGATTCTCCGGCAGAAGGTAATTCGAGCGGACGATGGTCGTGTTGCGGCCGACATTTCCGTAGCCGATGAGCGTGCGCTCGAGCACTGCGACGCGCCGCAGGCCGAAGTGCCTGGCGAGATGATAGGCGGTGGCCAATCCATGACCGCCGCCCCCGACGATGACGACATCGTAGGCCGCCTCGGGAGCGCGGCGCTCCCATAACGGCTGCCACGCCCTCGGCCCCCGAATCGCTTCCCGCAGCAAGCCGAATGCCGAATAAGCTCCCATCCCTCAGTCCCCGTGTCGTACGAGCTGATCCGCGTGCAGGTCGAGAGAGGATCCGGGGGAGATGACGCGCCGCTCGCGCCTTGTCGCGAGCGGCACCCACCGCAGGGCTCGACTCGTTCTTGTTTCTTCTAACAGGTCGAAGTGCCTATCATGAAATGTCATCGGCTGTCAAACACCATGTATTGCCTGCGGGCTCTACATGTTACCATCCGACTGAGAACGCTCAGTTGCCCGTCTGGCTGAGAGCGCGCACATGTCCGAGAACCGCCCCTTGGCCCGCCGTGGCCGCGAAACCCGACGCGTCACGCGCACGCAGGGGCTCGCCAAGCTCCCCTACATCCGTCGCAAGCTGCCGGCGGTCGACCTCTTCAGCCGCGAGGCGATCGAGACGATCGCGCACAACGCCGAGACTCTCCTTGAGGAGATCGGCATCGAGTTCCGGCGCGACCCGGAGTCGCTGCGGCTCTGGCGCGGCGCCGGCGCCGACGTGCAGGGCGAGCGCGTGCGCATCCCGCGCGGCTTGTGCCGCGCGCTGCTGCGTACCGCGCCGAGCGAGTTCGAGCTGCACGCGCGCAATCCTGCGAAGAACGTGCGCTTCGGCGGGGACGCCACGGTGTTCTCGCCGGTGGGCGGGCCGCCCTTCGTCTCGGATCTGGACCGCGGCCGGCGCTACGGCACGCTCGAGGACCTGGTGAGCTTCATCAAGCTCGCGCACATGGCCCCCGCCATTCATTTCTCGGGCGGCTGCATGGTCGAGCCGATGGACATTCCGCCCAACAAGCGCCAGCTCGACATTCAGTACTCCTTCTTCCGCTACAGCGATCAGGGCTGCGAGGGCACACCCGAGACCATGGGCCATGCGGAGGATGCGGTGGCGATGGCCCGCGTCGTGTTCGGTGCGGACTACGTGGATCGCCATGTGGTGATGCTGGGCAACATCAATTCCAACTCCCCGCTCACCTTCGACGGCCGGATGCTGGGGGCGCTGCGGGTATTCGCGGGGGCCAATCAGGGAACGATCGTGGTGCCGGCGATGCTGGCCGGGGCCATGGGCCCGGTAACACCCGCCGGTTGCCTGGCGGAGCTCCTGGCGGAGACTCTGGCCGGCATGGCACTCACCCAGCTGGTGCGACCGGCAGCGCCGGTCATCCTCGGCTCCTTCGTCGGGGCCATCTCGATGCGCTCGGGCTCGCCGACCTTCGGCACCGCGGAGGCCACGCAGATGATCTTCGCGACCGCACAGCTCGCGCGCTACCTCGGTCTGCCGTGCCGCACCGGCGGCTCGCTGTGCTCCTCGAAGGCCTGCGATGCGCAGGCGGCGTACGAAAGCGCCCATACGCTCCTGCCAACCGTCCTCGCCGGAGCGCATCTGGTGACGCACGCGGCCGGTTGGCTCGAGGGCGGCCTGGTGGCGAGCCTCGAGAAGTTCGTGCTCGACATCGATCAGCTCGCCATGATGCAGGCTTTCGCCGCGGGCATGGACCTGAGCGATCGCGGCCAGGCGCTCGATGCCATCCGCGAGGTCGGGCCGGGCAGTCACTTCCTCGGCTGCGCCCACACGCTCGCCAACTTCGAGTCCGCGTTCTATCAGTCGATCGTCGCGGACTATGGGCCCTACGAGCAGTGGATCACCGAAGGGCGCACGACCGCGGAGCAGCGCGCCAACAAGGTGTGGAAGAAGATGCTCGCCGAGTACGTCGACCCGGGCATCGACCCCGGGCTCGACGAGGCGCTGCACGAGTTCATCGCGAAGCGCAAGGCGGTCTTGAGCGATGAGATCCTGGATGAGTAGCGACCGCGTCCGTCAGGCCACGAGTGGCCCCAGCGATGCCGGTTAGCGCAGCGCCGCGCTTCTCCCCTGCCGAGGCCGAGCACTACGCGCAGAGCCTGTTTGGCGTAGCGGCCGAGGCCTCCGAGCTCCCGAGTGAGCGCGACCAGAACTTCGCCTTGAGCAGCGCCCGGGGCGAGAGGTTCGTGCTCAAGATCGCCCGCGCCGGCGAGCAACGCGCCGTGCTCGAGTTTGAGAACGCAGCCCTCAGTCACCTCAGGCGCCGTGCCGTCACGCTCGATGTGCCCCGGATCGTGCCATCGCTGCGTGAGGCGCAGATCGCCACGATCCGCGATGCCACGGGGATCGAATACTACCTGCGCCTGGTGACGTGGATCGACGGTGAGCTCTGGGTCAAGGTCGCACCGCACGCTGCGCAGCTCCTCGCCTCGCTCGGTCGCGCGGTCGCGGAGCTCGACGAGGCGCTCGCGGACTTCACTCATCCCATGTCACGCGTATCGCGCTGGGACCTGCGGCAGGTCGATCACGCGCTGAGGTATCGGGAGCTCCTCTCAGGGGAGGAGCGACGGATCGTGGACTGCCTCAGATCCTCATGGGGGGGGCTGCGCTGGGAAGCGCTGCGCACCAGCGTCATTCACGGCGACGCCAACGACTACAATGTGCTCGTCCGGCACGGTCGTGTAGTCGGCTTGATCGATTTTGGCGATATGGTGCATTCGCCGACCGTCGGCGACCTCGGCATCGCGCTCGCCTACGCCATGATCGGGACCCGCGATCCCCTCGCGGTCGCGGCCAGCGTCACCGCGGCATACCACGAGCGCTACGCACTGCAGCCGCCCGAGATCGAGGCCCTCTTCCCCCTGGTGCTGGTGCGGCTCGTCATGAGCGTGTGCTATTCGGCCTACGACGCGCGGGCGGTGCCCGAGAACGCATACCGGCAGGTGACGAGCCCCCACGCCTGGGAGCTGCTGGGCCGGCTCAGCGAAATTCCGCTCGCGCGCGCCCGCAGCGCCATCCGCGACGCCTGCGGAGGGACAGCCCGCGTGCTCGCCGCGCGGCGGCGCTTCTTCGGTGGAAACCTGAGTCTTTCATACGACGAGCCGCTGCATATTGTCCGCGGCTCGATGCAGTACCTTTTCGATGCGTCCGGCCGGCGCTATCTCGACGCCTATAACAACGTCCCTCACGTGGGTCATTGTCACCCGCGGGTGGTCGAGGCTGCTTGCCGGCAGATGCGGCGGCTCAATACCAACACCCGGTACTTGAGCGAGCTGGCAACCGGCTATGCCGAACGCCTGGTGGCGACGCTTCCCGGCGCGCTCAAGGTCTGCTTCTTCGTCAACTCGGGAAGCGAAGCCAACGAGCTCGCGCTGCGTCTCGCCAGGGTCTACAGCGGGCGGCAGGATCTCATCGTCCTCGAGGGCGCCTATCACGGCAACACGACGACCCTCGTCGACATCAGTCCCTACAAGCATGAAGGTCCGGCGGGCGAGGGAACCCCGTCCTGGGTCCACGTGGCACCGCTCCCCGACATCTATCGCGGCGAGTACCGAGGTTCGGGGGCGGAGGTGGGCGAAAAGTACGCCGAGTCCGTCGTCCGGCTCATCGCCGATCTGCGGGCCGGAGGTGCAGGCCTCGCCGGATTCATGGCTGAGTCGTGGCCGAGCGTCGGCGGACAGCTCGAGCTCCCGCCGGGCTATCTGCGCCGGGTGTACGCGGCCGTCCGCGCAGCCGGGGGCGTGTGCATCGCCGATGAGGTGCAGACGGCCTACGGGCGGCTCGGAAGCCACTTCTACGGCTTCGAGGCTTACGGCGTGGTCCCCGATATCGTCGCGCTCGGCAAGCCCATCGGCAACGGACATCCGCTTGGCGCGGTGGTCACGACCGCGGAGATTGCCGCCGCATTCGACAACGGCATGGAGTTCTTCAGCACCTTCGGCGGCAATACCGTCTCGTGTGCGATCGGTCACGCCGTGCTGGACGTGGTTGGCGAAGAGCAGCTTCAGGCTCACGCCCTGGAGGTCGGTGAGTACCTGACGGCAGGGCTGCGGGCGCTCAGGGAGCGCCGGCCTCTGATCGGGGATGTTCGGGGCTCGGGACTGTTCCTGGGAGTGGAGCTGGTGCGGGATCGACGCACGCTGACACCCGCCACGGAGTCGACAGCGAAGGTGATCAATCGTCTGCGCTCGGACGGCGTGCTGATCGGATCCGAGGGCGCCTTTCACAACGTCCTGAAGATCAGGCCGCCCATGCCTTTCAACCGGCAGGATGCAGACCTGCTGCTTCAGACCCTGGAAAGAGCCTTCGAGCTCGAGTGAGCGCTGCCTACTTGGTTTCCGGGAATCTGTAGTCGAACCGGAGCCCGAGCACGCGCGGGTGCAGCGGTACTTCGGTCAGTACGAACTGGTCGCTGGCGATGTCGAGCGGCGTATTCACGTCGGTGATGTTCTGCCCGTACAGCTGCACGCTCCAGGGCCCTTTGCCGATCCCCGCCGCTGCGTCGTAGCTCGTGTAGGGCGGTATGTCGTAGGCGGGCACGTAACCTGTCGCCGTGAGCATGTGGCCCTCGTGCACGGCGCCTGCCTGGACGAACAGAGCGTAATCACCCAGGACCCAGTCGTAGCGGATCCGTGCGTTCATGTTGAAGGGTGGCGAGTAGGCGGGCGGGCTTCCCGGCGGACCATAGGGATTCGGAATGGAGGTGATCGGCTTGCCGTAATTGACGCTCGCCGGATTGTTGTCGATCAGATACGGAGAGTTGGTCTGCTCGCCGCTGTTCCAGGACGCAGCGGCCTGCACGGTCAGGCCCTGGGTGACGCGGGCCAGGATCGTAGGCTCGACGCCCCGCACACGGTAGCTCGGCCCATTGGCGTTGAAGGTGAGGTTGCCGAGGCCGCACTGCGGGCAGAAGAAGCCCGTCTGCGCGTTGTCCCAGTACTCCTGATAGAGGGACATGTTGAACTGCAGGCGTTGATCGAACCACTGGCTCTTCAACCCCAGCTCGTTGTTGGTGACGTTGTCCGGCACGGTGAAGGCGGGAGTGCAGTACTGAGCGACACCGTCGGGGCCCGGCAGGTGGCACGAAGTCGAGCGATTGAACGTGCCGGGGCGGAACCCCTGCGACCACGTGTAGTACAGCAGGAAATCCCGCATCACGTGCCAGGTGACGGTGCCCCGCGCTCGGCTGCCGGTCGCGGATGACTCGTAGGGGTGGAGGGCGAAGTCGGTGCCGTACGGCGGGCTGCTGCCGAAGGCGCCGGGCAGCGGATTCTGGCCGCAAAAGCCGAAGTACGTCGTCGGGGCGAACGCCTTGCAGTAGAAGCTGCCCACATCGCCACCGGTCTCGTTCTCATCGTATTTGAAATGGCGGATGCCGCCGGTGATCGTCAGCACCTTGGGCACCACGTCGACATCGACCGAAGCGAACTCCGCCAGCTGCTTGTAGCCGCGCTCCGAGTCGTCGAAGAACCCCGTGTCGGGAAGCGGAGTGAACGCGGGTGACCCCGGCCAGGGCTCGATCGGCAGGAAGCAGCCGACGTTCAGGCTCGGCGAGCAGGTCGGAACGGTGACATACGCCCACTGGGTCTGGTCGAGGAGGGTGTACTTCTCCCAGTACGCGCCTGCGAGAGCGCGAATGCGCCAGCTGTCCGGCGTGCTGAGCCGCAGCTCGTGGCTCTGATGGGTGTTTCTCGAGCTCTCCCGCCAGATCGCGCTCGGTGTGTAGCACTGTCCGGTCGCGGCATTCGTGGAGTAGCCGGCGCACTGGTAGTAATAGCCGAAGACACCGCGGGCATAGTTGGTGTAGTCCTGGACCTGCTCGACGTTGCGCACCAGGTAGGCGCCGCTGTAGAGAACCTTCAGATCGCCGATCTTGCCGTTGACGACCAGGGCGGTGTTCTCGAACCGGTCCTTGTCGTACGAGGGGTTGAACAACGTTGCCGAGAGCGGCGGCAGCGCCTCCGCGCCGATCGGCTCACCGAGTTTGTTGAAGGTCGTGCCTTCCGAGGAGTAGGGCTGCTCATAGAAAACTCCCTGAGCATCCATGTTCTGGTACGACTGACTCAGCAACGCGTCCCAGTCGTCGTTGATCTTGTAGAGCAGCTCGACACGCATGCCCTCGTAGGTCAGCGGGTTGATCGCATTCGCGACCAGGTTGTTGTTGTTGATCGATACGCTGTTGGTCGGGGCCACACCGCCGTTGTAGCGCGTAAAGCCCTCGTCCGTGCCGGCACGCGTGAATGTGGCAGGCACGTTGTTGATGTAACCGCCCTGATGGTCCTCGTAGAGGACGCCGCGTATGGCGAGATGATCTTCCACCAGCGGGAGGTTCAGCATGGCGTTGAGGCTGGTGTTGGGGTCGCCGTGAGCCGTGACCCCATAGTCCGCGGTGACGTTCGCCTCGGTGGTATTGAGCTTCGGCTTGTTGGTCACGTAGCGCAGCACGCCGCTCAGGGCGCCGCCGCCGAACAGCGTCCCCTGCGGCCCTTCGAGGACCTCGATGCGCTCGAGATCGGCGGCATAAATATCGAGGTTTCGGCCCGGCATCTGTCCGGATTGCTCGTCCAGGTAGATGGCGACCGCGGGAAATTGCCCGGTCGTGCCCGAGCCCTGGCCCAGGCTGCCTTCCTGACTGCCGGCCAAGCCGCGCATGAAGATGTTCCCCTGCGCCGGCCCCTCGCTGGTCTGAGTGACGTTGGGCAGGTACTTGATGAACTCGTCGAAGGTCTGGACGTTGAGCTGCGCCAGCGTATCGCTGGTCAGCGCCTGAATCGTCATCGGCACGTCCTGGATGTCCTCGACCCGGTGCTGCGCCGTCACGATGACTTCGGGAAGACCCGCTTGCTGCGCCGACTGCTGCGCTCCGCTCTGGTCTGTGGGCTGCGTTTGCGCGAGCGCCGCCGCGGCGTGTGCGCCCAGGATGGCGACCACGGCACTGTAAACCCTCGGATTCAGAGTCATGCCGATTGCCCCCCTCGCTCAGTCTTATTCTTGGATGCTCCGCGCCTTTGATGCACGCGAACCACCCCGCGCCGCTCCGGTGCGACGCGGGCGCCGCTCTTCGGCAGGCGTGAGGTGCTCTTGCCCCTCGCCGCAGCGACAGGTTGACTATCATGGAATGTCGACAAGTGTCAAACATCATGGCTGATCAGCCGGCTTTACATGTTAATCTTCCGCCGAGGACACTGACTTGCCAGACCTCTATCCGAAATTGCGGGTCCTGGACGGCGCGGTGCTGCTCGATGACGCGGAGTCGCTGCCGCTCACCGAGAGGGCCTACGAGCTCATTCGCCTCGACATACTCACCTTTCGCCTGAAGCCCGGTGAGCGGGTCTCGGAGCGCGCATTATCCGAGCGCTACGAGTTGGGAATGGCGCCGATTCGCGCCGCGCTCCCACGGCTCGTCCAGGAGGGACTGATCGAGAAGTCGGCCGAGCGCGGCACATCGATCGCGCCTTTGACTCTGCGCGGCATTCGCGAGACGTATCAGATGCGCTTCCTGCTCGAGCCTCCCGCGGCCGAGCTCGCCGCGACGCGCGGCATGGATCCCGCGCGCCTCGACCGGCTGCGTGAGGTATGCGAGACGGAGTGGCCCTCGGAAGGCGATGCTGCCGTCGTGCACATTCTGCTGGCCAACCGCGACTTCAACATCGCCATTGCCGAGGCGACCGGCAATGCGCTGCTGGCGCGCGCCATCGGTCATCTGCAGAATCTTTCGCTGCGCATCCTTTTCCTGGGAATGACCAAGGACAACGCCGCCAATTTCTGGGGTGTGGGTCCCGGCAAGATCAGAGATGCGATCGTCGCGCGCAACGGGCGGCTCGCCCGCGAGCTCTACGCTGCCGATCTGGCCGAAGGAGAGCGCTGGGCCATGCAGGCCATCATGGCATTGCCGGATCTCGAGAACATCAATCTCGCGCACGTGCGTGCGCCGCGTTCGCGGCAAACACCCGAGCCCTGAGCTCCGCCAGCTTCGCGAAGTGCGGGTACGGGTCAGCGGTAAAAGATGTGCTTGCCGATGGTCGCGACGCGGTGCCTGCCCCGCGACCATTCCGGCCGCACGCTGACGGCGTGGTAATAGAGCGCATCGGGCACGACTTGCGGGTACAGATCCTCGTAAGCGGCGTTGGCCACTGCCAGTGCGTGCTTCCAGGCCGGTCCGTCCTCCGGTGCGAGCGCGCCGAGCTCGGTCCACGAGAAGTCCGCGACGTGGCGGCGGCGGACCGGATCCCACCGGGTCTCATGCACCACGCCACAGATCGTGTGCGGGAACTGCTGCGCCCGGGTACGGTTCAACGTGACCTCGGCAACCGCGTACTGTCCTGCGAGCGGTTCGCCGCGGGCTTCGAAGTAGACGTTCTCGGCGAGGCATTGCAGCTCGGCTGCACGCTCGCTTGCGCGCGCTTCCTCGCGCCGCAGCGCCTCGAGCCGCGCGGGCTCGAGGCTGATGCCGTTCAGGCAGGCGTAGTAGATGCCGCCCGCCACGGCGACCACCAGCAGGACGAGCGCGCCCGCGAACGGCAGATGCTCCTTCGCGCCGCAGACCCAGTAATAGGCAAGCCTGCGCCGCCAGAGCACCGGCCAGAGACGCACTTCGCACAGCAACGATGTGAGCATGAGCGTACGTCCGGCATCACACGCAGCGGCGCAGCGAGGGTGCGCGCGGGCCACCTGTGAGTCAAACGCCGGATTATGTTGCCCGCCAAACGGCCCGCGCAGCTTGGCGCGTTTTTCGCGACCTGTGACTCGGCGCACAAAGCCGGTGAGCGGGCTCCGGCTGACATAAGGTTTGCGTTGACACCGGAGGCTCGCGCGCTCACCCTGTGCGCGCATCTGCAAGGGCACACCTTTCGAAAGAAAGGGTCGCAAAGCCACCGGTCTAAGGGACTTTCCTATGACAGCGGGGTTGCCAGCATGAACGCCACGCATCGCTCGCGTGGCTCACCCGCCGCTCAGGACCCGAGGGCGCCCGGCTCGAGGCGCGCGACACAGCCGCAGCTGCCTGGGCCTTTCCCACGTCACCCTTTGCCAAACCTGTAAGCGAGCGTACTCATGTCCATGTCAAGCCTGTTGACGTTCACTCCGTGGCCGGCAGTCTCGGCAGCAGTTCTGGCCGTGCTGCTGGTGGCCGCTCTGTACTTTGCGAGGAGCACGGCGCACCAGGCTGTCCAGGCCGCGGCGGGCGCGCTCTCGCGCGGACTGCGGGTCGCTGCGCACTCGGTGATTCGCGCGCAGGAGCGCCTGCGCGCGCGCAACCGTGAAGTGCTGCTGGCGGCCGGTCGCGAGGCCAAGGAGCGCATCGTTGAGCGCGAATTCACCCGCGTGGCGGACACTGTGCGCAAGGATCTTGCGGGCTATCCGGACATGCATCGCCGGCTGAGCGAGGCGATCCAGCGCATCGAGGAGGACCAGGAGAAGGCCGCGGAAGTGCCGCCCGAGGCGCCCGGCTGGGCCCAGGCGGTCAAGGTCGTCGCCAGCCTCGATGCCCGCAACGCCGGCGCGGAGATCCTCTCGGACATCCACAAGTCGATGGTCAAGGCCCACGCCGAGGCGATGGACGACTATCGCAAAGCGAGCGCCGAGCGCCACGGTCTGCTGCGGCGGATGATGCCCGACTGGCGTCTGATTCAGCAGGCCCTCGGGCACGTGCACAAGAGCGTCGAGAGTGTCATCGGGCGCTCGCAGACGATCGACCGCCACATGGAGGAGTACCAGGCGATCGTGCGCGGCGAGGATCGCGCCCTGTCGGTGCTGTCTTCCTCGTCGATCGTGTACTTCTTCATCTCGGCGCTGGTGCTCGCCGTCGCCACCGCCGGCACGGCGGTGAACTTCACGCTGATCGCGCGCCCCATGGCCGAAATGGTCGGCGGCACCAACTTCATCGGCGCCTACCGCACCGCCGACATCGCGGCGCTGGTCATCATCATGGTGGAGATCTCCATGGGACTGTTCCTCATGGAGTCGCTGCGCATCACGCGCCTGTTCCCGGTGATCGGTGCGCTGTCCGACAAGATGCGTGTGCGCATGGTGATGATCACCTTTCTGATCCTGCTGCTCATGGCGAGCATCGAGGCGGGACTTGCCTACATGCGCGAGGTGCTGCTGCTGGACGAGATGGCAACCAACGCGCTGCTGCGAGGCGACAGCTCCGCCACGCTCGTCAACTCCCACCTGTGGATTACCACCTCGGCGCAGATGGGCATGGGATTTGTCCTGCCCTTCGCACTGGTCTTCGTCGCGATTCCTCTCGAGACCTTCGTGC
>JASHTN010000238.1 GCA_030040525.1 Gammaproteobacteria bacterium
TCCCGCTGGCCATCGGTGCCGTGCGCGTGGTGAACGGCGCGGCGAACTACACCGACCTGTGGATCAAGCCGAGCTTCACGCTCAACATGCAGGAGCTGAACGGCTCCATCACCGGCCTGACGTCGGATCCCGCCTCGCGCGCCAAGGTGCAGCTCCAAGGCAGCATCGAGCGCTATTCGCCGGTCAACATTGCAGGCGAGGTCAACCTGCTGTCGGCTGCGCTCTACACCCAGCTCACCATGGGCGTCAAGGATCTCGACCTGACCATCGCCAACCCGTACTCCGGCCACTTCGCCGGCTACCGGATCAACAAAGGCAAGCTGACGGTCGACGTCTCCTACCGGGTCGAGCAGCGCAAGCTGAGCGCCGCACAGCATTTCGTCATCGACCAGCTCGAGCTCGGCGACCGGGTGGACAGCCCCGACGCCGTGCACCTGCCGCTGAAGATCGCGGTCGCGGTCCTGAAGGATCGCAACGGCGTCATCGATGTGAATCTGCCCATGACCGGCAGTCTCGACGACCCGCACTTCAGTATCTGGCCGCTTGTGTGGAAGGCGCTGGTGAACGTGCTCGTCAAGGCCGCGGCCGCGCCCTTCGCGCTCCTTGGCCATCTGGTCGGCGGCGGCGAGCACATGAACATCATCGAGTTCCCCGCCGGCAGCGCCGAGCTCGACAGCGGCGCGCAGGATCAGCTCGCCGGGCTCGCCAGGGCGCTGGCGCAGCGGCCGCAGATCAAGCTCGACGTGCCGATCGTGTCCTCGCCGACCCTCGACGGGGCGCAGCTCGCGCAGACGCACCTCAGGCAGGAGCTGCTGGCCCGTGTCGCCGAGACCCGCGAGGGCAAGCGGCATCCGGATACTGCCGGGGAGCTGGCGCTCGCCGATCCGGAACGGCACTTCAAGCTGCTCCTCGAGCAGTTTCACGCCGATCTCGGCCAGGATGCGCCGCTGCCGGCTTCGGCCGTCGCGGTCGCGGCGGCGAAGCGCGGGGAGACGGCGCCCTACGATGCGGCGATCTCCGAGCTCGACGCGGCGCTCGTCGCCCACCTGCAACCGCAGCCCGGTGATCTCGATGCCCTCGGTAAGCAGCGCGCCCAGAACATTCAGAGCGCGCTGCTCGCCGGCGGACAGGTCGATCCGGGGCGGGTGTTCATCGTCAACGTGCCGCCTAGGCCCGACAGCGGCGACAAGGTGAAAGTGGAGCTCGCCGTCAAATGACGCTCAATCAGAACCAGTAGCTCACGCCCGCCATTGCGAGTCCGGTGTTGTAGGCCTGGCCGAAGAGCTTCTCGCTGAGGTGATTGAGGTAGACATACTCGAGGCGCAGCATCCAGTGCCCGGCAAAACTGTAAGCGGTACCGGCGCTGACCATCAGGCTGGTCGAGGTCTCGGATTGCGAGCCGGAGTTCTTGTAGGTGCCGGCCAGGCTCCAGTAATCGCTGCGCATCGAGCCCTCGTAGGCGCCGACCCGTCCGTCGAGCTGCCACCCGCTGGTCAGCGGCAGCACTCCGACCAGCGCCAGCGTCGGCCCGCGCGAGGTGAGATTCAGGGCGAGGTCGAACGGGATGGTGGTCGAGGACAGCGCGAACGTCTCCTTGCCGCTCTCGCGATACCGCTGCATGTTGAGATACAGATACGAGGCTTCGATCCCGAAGTCAGGCGAGAACATGTAGCCGACCACGGCGGATGCAGCCGGCGCTCCGACGCTGAGCGAGCTGGAATCGATCTTCAGCTTGTAGTCCGCCGCCCCGGCAGCGGCCACCACTGTATCGTTCAGCGACCGCTCGCCGTAGGAGCTCGCCGTGAGCCCGCCGGTCGCGCCGACATACAGGCCGCCCTCATCGGCCAACGCGGTCGCGACCGCCAGACATGACCATAGCGCTGTGCCGGCGGTCGCGCGCCGCACCAACCTCCCGGACCTGCTCATGCGAATGCCTCTCGGAATATGTATTGCACGCCGCCTCTGGCGGCGAGAGCGGCGATCTTAGCGTGAGCGGCGGCGCGCGTTCTCATCTGCAACAAAACTGTCACGCACCATACGCAGACTTGTCGCTTCGACCTGCGGCGGCGTGGAGCGTATGACTACCGATCGACGTTGGTGGATGAGGCTGCTCGTGATCGCGGCGAGCCTCGCGGCAGTGGCCTGCGTGGGACCGCGCACCACATACCTCGAGAACGGCACCAAGGGCTATCTGATCACCTGTCGCGGCTATTTCAATACCTTCGACTCGTGTCTGGTGAGGGCCGGCCAGATCTGCAAGAGCCAGGGTTACGACACCATTCGCAGCGACGAGTACGACCGCACCGTGCTCATTGCCTGTAAGACCTCCGCGAGCCGCTAGTCCGCAGCACCGGCGCCGGTCCGCCGGCGCTGCGCGTGGGCCGCCGGGCTCGGCTGAGCGCCCCGCGGCTCGGCTAAGCGCCGCGCGTGTGCGACACTCACTGCGGCGGCAGCGGGGTAGCCCCTGCCCGTGGAGAGCGAGCCCATGCAGAACCAACACGACCGTGCAGCAGCCTTCCGCGTCCTGCACGCGAGCGGGACTTTCGTGATTGCAAACGTCTGGGACGGTGCCTCGGCCTGCCTGATGGCAGGCATGGGCTTCAAGGCACTCGCGACCTCGAGCGCGGCGTGCGCGGCAACCTACGGGGCCGTCGACGGGCGCATCACGCGCGAGCAGGCGCTCGCGCACGCGCGCACGATCGTGGCCGCGACCGGGTGTCCGGTGTCCGCCGACCTCGAGCAGGGCTTCGGCGAGGAGCCCGCGGTGGTCGCCGAGACCATCCGGCTGGCGGCCGCGGCCGGCCTGGTCGGCGGCTCGATCGAGGATGCGAGTGGCAATGAGCGCGCGCCGATCTACGGCCTCACGCAGGCGGTCGAACGGGTCGCGGCTGCGGTGGCAGCGGCGCGGGCGCTGCCGTTTCCGTTCACCGTGACCGCGCGCGCGGAGAACTTTCTCCACGAGCGGCCGGACCTCGACGACACGCTGCGCCGGCTGCAGGCCTTCGAGCGTGCCGGGGCGGACGTGCTGTTCGCGCCGGGGCTGCCGGATCTCGCCGCCGTGCGCACCGTGTGCGGCGCGCTCTCGAAGCCGGTCAACTTCATGGTGGGAATCCGCGGGCGTTCCTTCAGTGTCGCGGAGCTCGCCGCGGCCGGAGTGCGCCGCATCAGCCTCTCGACTTCGCTGTATCGGGCCGCGCTCACCGGGCTGCGCCTTGCGGCGCGCGAGGTGCAGGAGTCGGGGACCTTCGGCTACCTGGATACCATCATGAGCGGCGCGGAGCTCGAGCGCTTCCTGACCGCCTAGCGGCGGCGCGCACCGCGCAGGCGGCGGATGGCACGCGCCGCCGCCGGCCAGCCGAGATCGCGGGCGACGTAGTGCGTGAGCCTGCGGCTGCGCAGGTCGACGGTGACCGCATCGTCGGGGGTCTTCTCGGCGCCGGCGCCCGCCGGGTGGTACTCGATGCGCAGCTGCGCCGCGGTCGCCGTCACGCGCAGGTAGCCGTAGTGCAGGCAGTCGTAGCTCTCGAGCACGATCCGGTCGGTGCCGGGGCCGGCAGTCTGGATCACCTGCGGCGTGCGCAGCGGCGCGGAGCCCGCCTTCACCAGCGGCACGAGATTGTGGCCGCCGTTGCCGCACACCACGTAGGGAATCTCCTCACCGCCGGGACGCGTGCGGGTGAAGCGCTGGTAGTTGTGCGCGTGGCCGGAGAGCACCGCGTGCGGCCAGACGGCGGCAGCCGCGCAGATGCGGTCGATCTGCGCCTGCATGGCCGCGCTCCAGCCGCGCGCGCCGGCGGTGTAGGCCGGATGATGATGCGCGATGAGGAGCGCGCCGGAGTAGCCCTCGCGCCTGACGCGCGCCAGCGCCGTGCGCAGGTAGGTCTCCTGCGAGGAGCCGATGCCGCGGTCGGCGATCACCCCCGGGTCCTCGAGCGTGTTGCTGTAGAGGGCGAGGATACGCACGAACGGCGCTTCGAAGGTGTAGAACACGCCGGGCTGGATCTGCGCGGTACGCGACAGGCCGCCGGCGTCCGCGCTGACCACGAAGCTGCTGGCGCAGAAATTGCGCAGGTAGGCGGCGAGGCTCGCCGCGTGCGCGAGCGGCGAGATCATGCCGTCGTGGTTGCCGGCGAGCGCGAGCACCGGGGCGGGATAGTTGCGGTACGGCTCGTAGAACTGGTCGTAGTAGTACTGCGCCTCGCCGAAACTGTAGACGATGTCCCCGAGCAGCAGCGCGAACTGCGGCACCTCGGCAGGCGTGCTCTCCTGAAAATCGCCGACCATCTTGTCGGTCACCAGGTTCTGGGTGGCCGGCCCGCGCGTGCTGCCGCAGTCGCCGGTGGCGTGGAACACCAGCTGGCCGCGCCTGGCGATCGCGCTGCCAGCGGCACTGTCGCCGCCCAGCACCTGGGTGAAGGTGAGGCGCGGCTCGGGGACGCCACGCGGCGCGGGAAACGGCAGCGGCGCGATCCTGTGCTCGCGGTTGAGCTCGTCGATCTCCTGGTAGGCCGGGGCATCGGACAGATGCCGCACGCGGAACAGCGTCGGATCGGGCGTCGGCTCGGGCTCGGCGAACACCGGCCCGGCAAGCTGACGCGCGGCAGGCCGCGAGGCGCCCGCCGGGCGTGCCCGGAGATCCGCACCCCGGCCGCTCGAGCCCCTGCGAGCCGTCCTTCTGCCTGCCATGCCCCGCATCCGCGTCAGCTGCGCGCCGCGCGCAGCATAGCAACTCTCAGGCGGCGGCTGCGCGGTGTGCCTCGTGCCGCACGTTCGGCAGCAGCACGGTGAGCAGGCCGATCAGCGGCAGGAAGGCGCAGAGTTGGTAGATGAAGGCGACGCCGACGGTGTCGGCGAGCTTGCCGAGCACCGCGGCGCCGACGCTGCCCATGCCGAACGCCAGCCCGAAGAACAGGCCCGCCACCGTGCCGGTGCGCCCGGGCAGCAGGTCCTGTGCGTAGACCACGATCGCCGGGAAGGCGGAGGCGAGGATCAGTCCGATCGGCACCGTGAGCACGCCGGTCCAGAAGAGGTTCGCGTGCGGCAGCAGCAGCGTGAAGGGCAGCACTCCGAGGATCGACACCCAGATGATGTACTTGCTGCCGAAGCGGTCGCCGAGCGGCCCGCCGACCATGCCGCCTACCGCGGCGGAGGCAAGGAACAGAAACAGGTGCAGCTGCGCGCTGCGCACCGAGACATGGAAGCTGTCGATCAGATAGAACGTGTAGTAGCTGCTGATGCTCGCGAGATAGAAGAACTTGGAGAAGATCAGCAGCAGCAGCACGACCAGCGCGACCGTCACGTGCCGCCGCGGGTGCGACACCGTCGCATGACCGGCCGCGCGCTTCAACCGCATCAGGCCGTGCTTCTTGTACCAATGGCCGACGTTGAACAGCACGAACATGCCAAGCAGCGCGACTCCCGAGAACCAGGCGACGCTCGACTGTCCGAACGGCAGCACGATGAACGCCGCCAGCAGCGGCCCGGCCGCGGAGCCGAAGTTGCCGCCCACCTGGAATATCGACTGCGCGAGCCCGTGCTTGCCGCCGGAGGCCATGCGCGCGACGCGCGAGGATTCGGGGTGGAACACCGAGGAGCCGGTGCCGATGAGCGCGGCGGCGACGAGCAGCAGGGCGAAGCTCGGCGCGGCTGCGAGCAGCAGCAGGCCGACGAGGGTGAAGCCCATGCCGGTCGCGAGCGAATAGGGCAGCGGCCGGCGGTCGGCGAGCGCACCGATGAGCGGCTGCAGCAGCGAGGCGGTGAACTGGAAAGTGAAGGTGAGGAGTCCGATCTGTCCGAAGCTCAACCGGTACGAGCCCTTGAGCATGGGGTAAAGCGCCGGCAGGAGCGACTGCATCATGTCATTGAGCAGATGACAGAAGCTGATGGCGGCGAGGATGCTGATGACGGTGCGCCCGGCACTGCTCGCGGCGCGCACGGCCTGGACGGATTCATTCAAGGTCAGCGGTCTCCTGTTGCTCGAGGGACACTGTGCCTGATCCGGCCGCGGAAGCCCATCTCCCCAAAGTGCGACCGGCGCCCGGGACCTGCGCGTGGCACAATCCTCCTGCCGGGGGTGCGCGCATGCGGGATCTCACCGAGGGGCCGATCGTCCGCCAGCTGATCGCGATGGCGGTGCCGATCGCGGTTGGCATGTTGTTCCAGGTGCTGTACTTCCTGGTGGACCTGTATTTCGTCTCCCGCCTCGGCGATGCCGCGATCGCCGGCGTCAGCACCGCGGGCACCGTCACCTTCGTGATGATGGCCTTCACGCAGATGCTCGGAGTCGGCACGGTGGCGGTGGTCGCGCAGGCGGTGGGACGCAAGGACCAGGCCGAGGCCAACCTGGTCTTCAATCAGTCGGTCCTGCTGTCGGCGATCTGCGGGGCGGTGACCCTGCTCGCGGGACTGCTGCTCACCGCCCCGTACATGCGCGCCATGGCGGCCGGCGGCGCGACCGCTGCGGCCGGCACGGCTTACCTCTACGCCTACACGCCCGGGCTCGCACTGCAGTTCGCGCTGGTCGCCCTCGGCTCGGCGCTGCGCGGCACCGGCATCGTGCAGCCGACCATGCTCGTGCAGATGCTGACCGTGATCGTGAACACGGTGCTCGCGCCGGTGCTGATCGCGGGCTGGGGCACTCATCATCCGCTGGGCACGGGCGGCGCCGGGCTCGCGAGCAGCATCGCGGTCGCCTGCGGCGTGGTGCTGCTGTGGATCTACTTCGCGCGGCTCGAGCACTATGTGAAGCTGCACCCCGCACTGTGGCGGCCGCGTCTGCCCGTGATCCGCCGCATTCTCAACGTCGGTCTGCCCGCCGGCGGCGAGTTCTTCATGCTGTTCGTGATCATCGGCTTCATCTACTGGGTCATCCGCAGCTTCGGTCCCGCCGCCCAGGCGGGATTCGGCATCGGCGGACGGATCATGCAGGCGCTGTTCCTGCCGGTGATGGCGCTCGCCTTCGCCGCGACTCCGGTCGCAGGCCAGAATTTCGGCGCGCGCCGCTTCGAGCGTGTGCGCCAGACGTTCCGCGCGGCGGCGCTGCTGTGCTCCGTGGTGATGCTCGCGATCACGCTGCTGTGCCAGATCCGGCCCGAGTGGTTCATCGAAGGCTTCAGCCGCCAGCCCGACGTGCTCGCGGTCGGCGTGCCTTACCTGCGCATCATCTCCTGGAACTTCGTCGCCACCGGGCTCATCTTCACCTGCTCGGGCCTGTTCCAGGCGCTCGGCAACACCTGGCCGTCACTGCTGAGCTCGGCGTCGCGCCTGCTCACCTTTGCGCTGCCCGTGCTCGTCCTGTCGGGGCTGCCGCAGTTCACCCTCAACCAGGTCTGGTATCTGTCGGTGGCGAGCGTCGCGCTGCAGGCGCTGACGAGTCTGGGGCTGCTGCGGCGTGAGTTCCGTCGCAGGCTCGGGCCACCGGCCGCCGCGGCCGGCGGCCCGATGGTGACGCCGGCGGGCTGAGCCGCACGACTGCGGCTCAGGTCATCCGCACCTCAGCGCAGCCGCTATTTCGGTTCGCTGCCCGGATGCGGGTCGGCGAGCGGGAACGACTGCGCCGCCGGTTGCGCCGGCTGGGTCGTTGCGGCCGGAGCCGCCGCTGCCGCGCCCGTCGGCGCCGCCGACGCCTGCCGCTCGCTGCCGGTGCTGGTGGAGACCGCCGCCAGGAACTGCTGCGCTGACTGATCGTCGCTGCGCACCGCCCCCGACATGATGTCCGCGGACAGCACGCCCGGCTTGTGATAGAAGGCCGCGTTTGCCTTGTCGTCGATCGTGATGGCCGAGCCGTCGAGGGCGAGGCCGATGAAGGCGCCGCGGCTGCGCGAGTAGGAGTAAACCTCCGCCTTGAAGCCCGCGTCCGTGGCGGCGGACGCCTGCCGCCCCACCGGGCCGGCGGCGACCGAGGCGTCGGCGCCGAGCGTGACCTTGCCGCCGTTGATGCCCTCGACGCCCCTGGGCGTGGTGAACACCAGCACGACGTCGGTCGCCTGCACGCCGAACTGCAGGCCGAAGCTGCCGCCCGTCATGGTGATGAACATCGGGCTGGTGAAGCGGCCGCTCCGGTCACGCACGATCAGCACGCCGTGGCCGCGCCGGCCGCCGAAGAACCACGCGAGCTTGGTCATGTCCGGAATGACGGCGATGCCGTAGGCGCGCTCGAGCAGCCGGTCCGGAACCGCCTCGTCGCGCGCGCCGCGGAAGTCCTTGAGGACCTGGCTCGCTGTCAGCAGGCGCGCCTCTTCGCGCGCCTGGGCGTGCGCGCCGGCCGCGGCCGCGGCGAGCGCGAGGCCGGCGAGCGCTGTGAACAGGGTAGTGCGGATGCGCATGGATGCTAGCCTCCGAGTTTCACGGGCCCGTCGCCGCAGACCGACACAGACGGGTGCGCGGCGCGCGCCCCGATTGTGAAGCTTAGCGCAGTCGCGCCGCCAAAGCGCGGCCCGGGCGATCGACGGCAAATGCGGTGGTGTTCAGGCGCGGTTCAGCTCGCGCAGCGCGCGGGCCGCTCAGAACCACACCGAGATGAACGCCTCGAAGATGGTCGCATCGAGGTGGTAGAGCGGCTCGTTGCCCGCGCCGTAGATGTCAGCCAGCAGCGCGTTGCGGAAGTCGCTGTAGTCGATGAGCATGCGGTCGACGCGCAGGTTGGCGCTGCTCTTGTGGATCCACGGCACTTTCGGGATCTCGAACTCGTACGAGGCGCCAAAGCCGACGGTGTAGCTGTCGAACGCGGCCAGCTCGCGGTCGCGCGCCTCGTAGTTCTGGTAGTCGGCGCGCGGGAACAGGTCGCTGTAGAAGCTGGCGTGGCTCTGCGTGTAGTAGCGTAGCGTGGTGTCGAACACCCAGCGGTGCCACACCGGCAGCGTGTAGCCGAGCTCGAAGGTGTCGCCGACCACCGCCCAGGTGTCGTGGTAGTAGCGGTACTGCGCGGTGAGGACGGCACGCCACGGCAGGTAGTACTTGAGCAGCACCGAGGCGGCATTGCTGGTCCGCGTGTTCGGGTACACCTGCGGCGCGAGCGTGAACCCCAGCCCGCCCGGGGACAGGTAGCGGATCTCGCGGTACGGATTGGCGAGATAACCCTCGTCGGTGTCGATCTCGTAGTTGAGGTCGATGAGCGTATTGCGCGTGAGGATCTGGCTGGCCCCGAAGGAATAGCCGCGGTGATCGGCCTGCTGGTGGAAGGTCGGGTCGTTGATGATGTCGGGACAGTAGGTGCCGGTCGGGTGCGGCGCGTTGCAGATGTCGCGGTAGATCCGGTCCCAGGCGCGCTTGTAGCCGAGGGTGACCGTGGTGAGGTCGCCGAACATGTCCTGGCTGACCGAGTAGTAGGTCGTGTCGGCCCTGTAATCGGGCTCGACGCTGTTGATGTAGCCGAAGCTGTAGGTGGTCTTGCCGTGCAGGTAGTCGACGCCGATGCTCTTCTGCCTGCGAATCTCGTGATAGGGGCTCGCCGACAGCCGTACGTCGATCGAGGCGCTGGAGATCATGTCCTCGTAGTAATTGGCGGTGAACGACAGGCTGTCGCCGACCTTCTTGCGGATCAGGACCGACGGCCCCTCGACGGTGATGCCGCCGCCCGAGTACGAGTGGTACATGACGTCCGCCTCGTCCTCGGGCAGCACGCCGCTCAGCGCCGGGCCGGCGCCGATCAGCAGCGCGAGCAGCGTGCGCGTGAAGGGCGAGAGCGCGGGCCGCCGGCCGCTGCCGGACGTCGCCCCCGTCACGGGCACCCCCGGCACGCCGTCAATTGCATCCGCAGCCGCCGCCAACCGCCCCGGTCGCACCGTGCGAGCCCTCGCGCGTCTCGAACATGTGATCGAGGTAGGTGGCCGAGATCGAGTTGCGGCTCAGCGACATGATCGGATCGGCGAGATGCTCGCGCTCGTAGGGCTTGACCCAGGGCTGCACCCCGCTGCAGCCCGCGAGCAGCAGCGCCAGCGCTGCGAGCCGCAGCGCTGCCCGCAGGGCGGGGGCGCGCTCACGCTCGGATCGATGGCTCATGCCCTGCCTACTCGCGCACCAGCGCGCGGATGCTGTCGAGGTACTCGTTCTCGTCGCCCGGCTTGTAGCCCCGGTGCAGCACGCGCACGCGGCCGGCGCGGTCGATGATCACGGTGCTCGGCATGCCCTCGACGTCGTACAGCCTGCTCACCTTGCTCTCTTTATCATAAAGAATCGGAAAGCTCACCGGCGTCGCCTTGAGCCAGTCGTTGGCCGCGTTCGAGTCGGGCTCGACATTCACCCCGAGCAGCACGAAGCCGAGCTTGCTGTACTTTTCGTAGATATTTTCGAGCAGCGGCATCTCCTGGCGGCACGGCCCGCACCAGCTCGCCCAGAAGTTCAGCATCACCACATCGCCCTTGTACTGCGCCAGGCTCACGTCGTGGCCGCCGCGCGCGCCGAGTGTGAACTGCGGCGCCGGCTGGCCGGTGGGGTCGGCGAGCGCCGGCAGCGCGACACTCAGGGCGGCGAGCAGCGCCAGCATTCGGTTCCTCATGGTACATCCCTCGTAGCTAGAAGAAGACGGTCGTGCCGAGGCGCGCCTCGAGGTTGTTGGTGAGCTTGGTGTAGCCCAGCACGCTCGACTGAAACACGTGGTCCTCGACCGTGACGTGGAACGCGAGCCAGTCGACGGGCACGATGCGGTAGCCGGCACCAAAGTTCACCGTGAACTTCGTATCGCCGGCGAAATCGGTGGAGCCGATGCCGCCGAGCAGATAGAAGGCGCTCGTCATGGCGACGCCCCGACCGACGAAGGCCTCGCCCGGCAGGAAGTTGTAGCCCAGCGAGAGATCGTAGTACGTGAAGCGCCTCTCAGACCCGGTAAGCAGCGGGGCGCTGCCGCTCAGGACCTCGTAGCTGGTGAGGCCGCCGTGGGAGCGCCCGGCTTCCGCCTGGAAGAAGAAGTCCTCGGTGATGTGGTAGGCGGCGGTCACGCCGTAGACCGGATTGACGCCGAAATCCTCGATGGAGAGGGCGCCGTAGTCCACGCCGAGCTCGATGTTCGAGCTG
>JASHTN010000239.1 GCA_030040525.1 Gammaproteobacteria bacterium
GCCGAGTTCCGCCGCCGCCAGCCGCGCGCGCTGTGCGGCGTGCCGCAGATGTTCCGCGGCGACGCCTGGCAGCTGCTGCTGCGCGAGCCGCGCTGGGCGCTGCGTGTGGCGCTGCTGATGCGCGCGCTGCTGCTCGCCGAGAACGACGTCACGACCCGGATCGCGATCGGAGTGGGCGGCGTCGAGGTCATCAACCGCAGGCGCATCTCGGTCTCCACCGGCGAGGCGTTCGTGCTCTCCGGTCACGCCCTCGATCGCATCACCGGCTACTTCGACCTGACGGGCGCCCTGCCCGCGCGCGCCGGTCCCGTGGCCGGCGGCTGGTTCCCGGCGCTGCTGCACCTGTGCAGCGGGCTGGTGCGTCCGTGGACACGCCGGCAGGCGGAGATCGTCGGCCTCGCGCTCGTGCTGAAGAATCCCACCCACGAGTCGATTGCCGCCGCGCTGCGTCCCAGGGTGTCGAAGCAGACCGTGACCGAGTCGCTGGCCGCGGCGCGCTGGCGCCCGCTGCTGGAAGGCCTGCGGATCTTCGAGGAAACTGACTGGCACGGACTGCTGGCAGTGCCCGCGGCAGGCGCTGACAGGCGTAACACCCTGTCCGGGCCAAGACAGGCTGATCGGCCTGTATTGTGAGGCTGAGGAGTCTGCTGAGGCGATGCTCGAGACCCTGACAATACTGCTGGTCGCGCATCTGGTCGCGGACTTCCCGCTGCAGCCCGACTGGATGATCCGCCACAAGAGACGCCCGGCGGTTCTCGGGCTGCACGTGCTGATCGTGGTCGTCGTGGCCGCACTGGCACTCGGTGGCTGGCCGGCCGCAGTGCTGCTGATCCTCTGCGTCACGCACCTCGCCATGGACGCCGTCAAGGTCTACCTGCTCGAGGACTCGCTCGGCAGCTTCACGCTCGACCAGGTCGTGCACCTGCTGGTAATCCTCTTTCTCGCCGTCCTCTTCCCGCACACCGCAGCCCTGGGCTGGTGGGCGCGGCTACCCGGACAGCTTGCGGTGGGCTACCTGGTCTGCCTTTGCCTCCTCGGAGGCGTGATCGCGAGCCTCATGGTGGGGGCGATCGTCATTCGCAGAGCGACCGCACCGTTCACACGGCAGTTGAGCGCCGACATCCCGGGCCTCGACAAGGGTGGAACCTACATCGGCTGGCTGGAGCGCGCGCTCGTCATGCTGCTGATTCTGATCGGTCAACCCGCGGGAGTGGGTTTCCTGATCACCGCCAAATCGATCCTGCGCTTCGGCGACGTGAGGGATTCGGGCCAGCGCAAGCTGACCGAGTACATCATCATCGGAACCTTCATGAGCTTCGGCTGGGGTCTGGCCATCGCGGTGCTGACCCGGGTGGCGATGCAGCACTGGATGCCGGGACTCGGGGGCGCAGCGCTGCTTGCGCCCTGAGCGGCGGTTGGCGCTGTTAAGCTCAATCCATGCCCGCGCTTTCCGCCCCGCCGCTCGCCCTCTACGTGCACTTTCCCTGGTGCGTGCGCAAGTGCCCGTACTGCGACTTCAACTCCTACACGCTGCACGGGGAGCTGGCCGAGAGCGCGTACGTTGCGCGCTTGCTGAGCGATCTCGAGCACCAGGCGGCGCTCGTTCCCGGCCGCGAGCTCATCAGCGTGTTCCTCGGCGGAGGCACCCCGAGCCTGTTCTCGCCCGCGGCCATCGCCCGTGTGCTCGAGGCGGCGCGCCGGCACCTGCCCCCGGCGGCCGACTGCGAGGTGACGCTCGAGGCGAATCCCGGGACCATCGAGCGCGGGCGGTTCGCGGAATACCGCTCGGCGGGCGTGACGCGCGTATCGCTCGGCGCACAGAGCTTCGATGCCGGCAGGCTGAAGGCCCTGGGGCGCATCCACTCCCCGGCGGAGACGCGACTCGCCGCGGCCGAGCTGCACGCCGCCGGGCTCACCAACTTCAATCTCGACCTCATGTACGCGCTGCCCGGGCAGGATGCCGCCGGCGCGCTGTGCGACCTCGACGCGGCGCTCGCACTCGCCCCCGCACACCTCTCGCACTACCAGCTGACGCTCGAGCCCGGGACGGTGTTCGCCGCGCAGCCGCCGCCACTGCCCGATGACGACGCGGCCGCGGCCATGGCAGGCACCTGCGGCGAGCGACTGGCGGCCGCGGGCTTCGTGCACTACGAGGTGTCCGCGTACGCGCGACCCGGACGGCAGTGCCGGCACAACCTCAACTACTGGGGCTTCGGGGACTACCTCGGCATCGGCGCCGGGGCGCACGGCAAGCTCACCTTCGCGGCGCGGGGCGAGATCGTGCGCACGGTGCAGCCCCGCGAGCCGCGGCGCTACCTGGCCGCGGCAGAGGATCCCGCGACGCGCCGCGTGGTCGCGCGAGGCGAGCTGCCGTTCGAGTTCATGCTGAACACGCTGCGCCTCACGGCCGGGTTCGAGCTCGCGGCACTCGAGGAGCGCACCGGGCTCGAGGCGGACGAGCTCGCCCGCCCGCTCGGCTCGCTGCTCGCGCGCGAGCTGCTGGCTCGCACGTCCGGCGGCTATCGCGCGAGCCCCCTCGGGTTACGATTTCTTAACGATTTGCTTCTCGAATTCCTACCGGAAAAGACAGAAATGTCCGACGCTTTTGCATTGTCAATTGCCTGACTTTGGCGGCCCGCCGCCGCTCGGCGCCTTTATTCACAGGCCCCGAAGGGGCCATCGGAGAATGAGCGAATTACGCGCCAAACTGGCCAACCCGCTGGACATGATGTCTCTAACACATTGAAAGATCAGCTGGAAAAGGCCTGGTTGTTTTTTGATCAAGGTAACAAATATGCAATCTGCACCGGAAAATTCGGACTCCGGAATCGTATCGTCCACAGACTTGTCCACAGCTTCTGTGGATAAGGAAACGCAAACCTGCCTTGAGGCGCCGCCGGGCTGCCGCTACACTCCCGCGCCCTTTGGATCGCTGAACCGATCACGTTGAACCGGCGCGCGCCGGGCCCCACATAGAGTGTTCGCCGGGGCCAGCCGCCTTAAACCAGAGTCAGGTCCGCCATGAAAGCCGCCATCCATCCCGACTACCGGGAGATCACCGTCACCTGCACGTGCGGCAACACGTTCAAGACGAGCTCGACGCTCGGTCACGACCTGCAGGTCGAGGTGTGCTCGAACTGCCACCCGTTCTATACCGGCAAGCAGAAGATCGTCGACACCGCCGGCCGCGTCGACAAGTTCCGCCGCAAATACGCGACGGCATCGACCGCACCGAAATAACACCCTCGCGCCGTCCGAACTGCCCCGTTCGGGCGAGCCGTGCGGATTCCTTCGGATCAAGGCCGCTGTCGCAGCCTTGATTGTGATGCGCGGACCATGTAAACCTCGGCAAGATCGCGCCTACCGCGCGCCCCGCCCGAAGGGTATCGGGTGCGAAACCCACGGACCCCTGCAGCCCTCATGACCGAGAAGAGCTTCGAACTCAGCGATCCGGCGAGCGGACGCCGGGCTTCGCTGCCGGTGCGCTCCGGCACCATCGGACCGGCCGCACTCGACATCGCAGGGCTGCACAAGGACCTCGGTGTCTACACCTACGACCCGGGCTTCGCCGCCACGGCCGCCACCGAGAGCCGCATCACCTATATCGACGGGGACGCGGGCGTGCTGCTGTACCGCGGCTACCCGATCGAGCAGCTCGCCGAGCACAGCTCGTTCATGGAGGTCGCATACCTGCTGCTGATCGGGGAGCTGCCGACCGCAAAGCAGCTGAAGGAGTTCACCGGCAACATTCGTTATCACACGATGATCAACGAGTCGCTGCTGCGCTTCTTCACCGGCTTCCACCACAACGCCCACCCGATGGCGATGGTGTCGGCCGTGGTCGCGTCCATGTCGGCCTTCTATCACGACAGCATGGACATCTATAACCCGCGACACCGGGAGATTTTCGCCCACCGCATCATTGCGAAGCTCCCGACCATGGCGGCGGCAGCCCACAAGTACTCGCTCGGGCAGCCGTTCGTCTATCCGCGCAACGACCTCGACTACGCCGCGAACGCGCTCTACATGCTGTTCGCCGTACCCTGCGAGCCCTACCAGATCGACCCGGTGGCCGCGGAGGCGCTCGACCTGCTGTTCATCCTGCACGCCGACCACGAGCAGAACGCCAGCACCTCGACCGTGCGCCTCGCCGGCAGCACCGGCGCCAATCCCTACGCGGCGATCTCCGCCGGCGTCTCGGCGCTCTGGGGTCCGGCGCACGGCGGGGCGAACGAGGCGGTGCTCTCGATGCTCGAGC
>JASHTN010000240.1 GCA_030040525.1 Gammaproteobacteria bacterium
GGCGCGGCCGGCGGCGCCTCGCGCGAGCAGGCTGCGACCGCGAGCGCCAGAAGCGCTGCCAGTGCGAGCGAGCGGATCATCAGCGCATGCCCTGAACGTAGGAGGCTACGTCGCGCATCTCCTCGGGCGTCAGCCGCTTGGCGATGGTCAGCATCATCATTGCGTTGGGATCGCCGGCTGGTGCGTTCGCTCCCGCGTAGCGCGCTCCGCTCGCGTAGTCATTGAGCTGCTTGACGACGTACACCGACTGCTGCGCACGCAGCGCCGGGTAGCCCGCGGCTAGGTTGCCCCGGCCCACCGGCCCGTGACAGGCGACGCAGGCCGGCACCTCGCGCGCGCGGTCGCCGCTCAGGTACACCGCCTCACCCGCCTGCCAGTAGGAGGGATCGGCCTCGAGCCCCGTGGGAGTCTGCGCCTCGTAGTACACCGCGAGATCGTCGATGTCCTGGTCCTTGAGCGTTGCGGCGAGCGGCTTCATGGTCGGGTTGTCGCGCACGCCCGAGCGAAACAGCCGCAGCTGCTCGGCGACGTACGCCGCGCTCTGACCGGCCAGGCGCGGCCACTCGGGATTCACGCTGTTGCCGTTCGGGCCGTGACAGGCGGCGCAGACCGCGGCCTTGGTGGCGCCGTCGGCGACCTTGCCGTCGCTGAAGGGCAGTGAGGGAGGTGCGGATGGCGCAGGCGGCGCGGGCGCCGCACTCGCCGCAGGCGGTGCGGGCGGCGGCTGTGGTGTGGTGGCGGTGGCTGCCGGGGGGGCGTTGGAGGGTGGCGATCCGGACTGCTGCGCCGCTGGCGCGCCCGTCAGTCCCGCCGCCGCCGCTACAACCGAGGCGATTCCGGCTAATTTCCAGATTCTGCGCATGAGAGTGCTTCGTCCGCTCCGGCTCCCGCGGCTGAGGGCGCCGAATTGTACACTACCGCTGTGCGCCCGCTTTTTACGCCGCGGAGTCCATGAGCCGCTTTCCAGGAGCGCGTTTTCTCACGAGCGCCGCAAGCCCTGCGCAGTTTCCGCCGGATGTCGGCAGCGAGGTCGCTTTTGCCGGCCGCTCCAACGCCGGCAAGTCGAGTGCCATCAACGCCGTCGTGCAGCGGCAGGGCCTGGCGCGCACCAGCAAGACGCCCGGTCGCACGCGGTTGCTGAACTTCTTTGAGCTCACCGCCGGGCGGCGCCTGGTGGATCTCCCGGGTTACGGCTACGCGAGCGCGCCGCAGACCGAGCGCCGGAGGTGGGCGCCGCTCATCGACGCGCTGCGCGCCCGCGCCTCGCTGCGCGGATTGTTCGTGATCGTTGACGCCCGGCGCGGCTTGACGCTCGCAGACCAGGGCCTGCTCGCCTGGGCCTCCCTGGGGAAGCGCGTGCACGTGCTCCTCACGAAGTCGGACAAGCTCGGCCGGAGTGAGGCGTCGCGGGCGCTGCGCACAGCCGCGGCGCAGCTCGAAGGACGGGCCAGCGTGCAGCTGTTCTCGGCGCTCAAGGGTGCGGGAGTCGAGGAGGCCCAGGCCATCCTCGAGGACTGGCTGGAACAGGCGCCGCCAATCAAGGCGCCAATAAAAAACCCCGGCGACTTCGAAGAAGCCGCCGGGGCAGACTAACCCGGTACAGGTCTCAATGAACCGGGTCAATACCCGCTCAGGGAGGGAAGCGGGGAGTGCTAGGCACTCGATGGATTAGATAGGGACGCATCCAGCGAGTTCCAGCCCCGCTTCAAAAAAATAGCTTTTCAAATCATAAGTTTGAGTAACAAGCTGTATCACCAGCGCAACAAGTCGCCGGGCACCGGGCCGCCGGCGCACCTTGCAGGCGCTCACATCAGGGACAGGATCAGGTCGAGACTCAGCATCCGGGCGCCGTTGGTGTTGGGAAGATTGAACCCCTCGTACTCCAGCCGGGCGGCGAGATTGCCGAGGTGAGCCTGCGCGCCCACGCCCCAGGCGAACTCCGTGCCGTTGTCGGACAGCGAGAAGAGGCCCGGCGGCGGCGGGCCGAAAAAGCTGCTGTTGCCGCTCGAGGTCCAGCGCGTCAGCCCTGCCTTGCCGAACACGTCGAGAAATGGCACCGGAATCGGCAGGTAGCCGACCGCGTACCCCGTGAACGCCCGGTACGAGGTATGCACTGTCTCGGTGGGGAGCACAGTCGTCTGGCCGCCCAGGTCGAGGTAGTCGGCCTCGATGCCGAAGTAGCTGACCGGCCGCACGCCGATCAGGGCCTTCCACGAGGTGTTGTCGAGGTCGGAAAGGCTGAACCCGTTGTTGGTGATGCCGTCGACACTATCCCTGGAGAGGCCGGCGCCGACGTAGAGCAGTCCATTGTCGGCATGGGCTGCAGCTGCCGCAGCGAGCGCCAGCGGCGCGGCGAGAGCCAACAGAAGTTTACGCATGGTAGAACCTCTTTCAATCCGTTGAAGTGGAGTTCTAACGCAATCGGTCTGGCGGTGTTGACTGTTGCCTCCTGGCGACAGAGATGCGCCTGACCGCTACCTCAAGCGGACCGTAGCCCGGAGCGGAAGTTCGCGCCGGCCGGCGCGCCGGCGGGACCGCTCCTCAATGCGCTTCGTCCCAGTTCCTTCCCCACCCCACGTCCGCCTTGAGCGGTACGCTCAAGTGCGCCGCCTCTACCATGCGCTCGCGCACGGCGGCCGCGACCTGCTCCTCGGCGCCCTCGCGCACCTCCAGCACCAGCTCATCGTGCACCTGCATGATGAGGCTCGCCGGTGAGTCCGCGCGCCGGCACCAGGCGTGCACCTCGATCATGGCGCGCTTGATGATGTCGGCCGCCGTGCCCTGCATCGGGGCGTTGATGGCGCTGCGTTCGGCGTACTGGCGGAGCTGCGGGTTGCCCGAGCGGATGTCGGGCAGGTACAGCCGCCGTCCGAACACGGTCTCGACGTAGCCCGACTGCCGCGCACTGGCGCGTGTCTCGTCCATGAAGCGCTTCACGCCCGGATAGCGCTGAAAGTACCGGTCCACGTACTGCTGCGCCGCGCCGCGCTCGATGCCGAGGTTGCGCGCCAGGCCGAAGGGCGACATGCCGTAGATGAGACCGAAGTTGATGACCTTGGCGGTGCGGCGCTGGTCGGGGCTCACCGCTGCAGGCTCGACGCCGAAGACCTCTGCGGCGGTCGCCTGGTGCACGTCGCGGTCCTCCGCGAAAGCCTGGCGCAGGCCCGCATCTCCCGAAAGATGCGCCATGATGCGCAGCTCGATCTGCGAGTAATCCGCGGCCAGCAGCACGTGGCCCGCAGGTGCGATGAAGGCCTGGCGGATGCGCCGGCCCTCGGGCCGGCGCACCGGGATGTTCTGCAGGTTGGGATCGACCGAAGACAGCCGCCCGGTAGCGGCGACCGCCTGGGCGTAATTGGTGTGAATGCGCCCGGTGCGCGCGTCGACCTGCTCGGGGAGCTTGTCGGTGTAGGTCGACTTGAGCTTGGCGAGCGCGCGGTACTCGAGAACGATGCGCGGCAGCGCATAGCTTTCGGCGAGCTCTTCCAGCACGTCCTCGGCGGTCGAGGGCTGCCCCGTCGGGGTCTTGCGCCGCACCGGCAGCTGCAGCCGCTCGAACAGGATCTGCTGCAGCTGGCGGGGCGACTCGATGTTGAATTCGTGGCCCGCCTCGCGGTGCGCCTGCAGCACGAGCTCCTGCAGCTGCCGTGCGAATTCGCGGCTCTGCGCGCGCAGCTGCTCGCGATCGACCAGCACCCCGTGGTGCTCCATGGCGAGCAGCACGGGAATGAGCGGCTGCTCGCACTCCTCGTAGAGGCGCGCGAGCGCCGGCAGCTTCTCGAGCTGCGGCCACAGCGCCCGGTGCAGCTGCAGCGTCACGTCGGCATCCTCGGCGGCGTACTCGCTCGCCTTGTCGACCGGCACCTGGTCGAAGCAGATCTGCTTCGCGCCCTTGCCCGTCACGTCCTCGTAGGTGATCGTCTCGATTCCGAGATAGCGCCGTGCATCCGAGTCCATGTCGTGGTTGGTGGCGACGCTGTTCAGCACGTAGGACTCGAGCATGCTGTCGAAGCGCATGCCGTCCAGCGCGATGCCGGCGTTCAGCAGCACGTGCGCGTCGTACTTGAGGTTATGGCCGACCTTGCCGCGCCGGCGGTCCTCGAGGACCGGCTTGAGAGCGGTCAGCACCCGCTCGCGGTCGAGCTGCTCGGGAGCCCCGGGGTACACGTGGCGCAGGGGTACGTAAGCGGCCGTTCCCGGCTCGATGCAGAACGACAGGCCGACGATCTCGGCCTGCATGTAATCGAGACTCGTCGTCTCGGTGTCGAAGGCGAAGAGCTCGGCCTGCGACAGCGCTGCGAGCCAGCGCTCGAGGTCCTGCCAGTGGCTGAGGGTCTCGTAGTGTCGCGCGCGCGGCGCAGCGGCGGCAGCGGTCGCAACCGCAGCTCCGGGCACTGCGCTCGCCGTCGCCTCGGCTGCGAGTGGCGCTGCGGCGGCAACCGGCGGCACGCCGGCCTCGGCGTCGAGCTGGCGCAGAAGTCCGCGCAGCTCGTAGTGGCTGTACAGCTCGCGAAGTCTCGCGATGTCCGGCGGGCCGGGTATCAGGTCGCGGGCCTCGGGCGGCAGATCGACGTCGACCCGGATGGTCGCCAGCCGGCGCGACAGCTCGAGCGTATCGAGCCCGACGCGCAGGTTCTCGCCGACCCTACCCGGCACCTCGGCGGCGTGCGCCACGAGATTAGCCACCCCGCCGTACTCCTTGAGGAGCTTGGCGCCGGTCTTCGGTCCCACCTTGTCGATGCCCGGAATGTTGTCGGAGCTGTCGCCCACCAGCGCCAGGTAATCGACGATCTGCTCGGGGTAGACGTCGAACTTGAGCTTGACGCCCTCGCGGTCGAGCACCATGTTGGTCATGGTGTTGATGAGCGTGATCGAGCCGTCGACCAGCTGCGCCATGTCCTTGTCGCCGGTGGAGATGAGCACGCGCTCGCCGGCCTGAGCGGCGCGCCGTGCCAGTGTGCCGATGACGTCGTCGGCCTCCACCCCCGGCACGCACAGCAGCGGCAGGCCCTGCGCCTTGATGATGTCGTAGAGTGGCCGGATCTGTGCGCGCAGGTCGTCGGGCATCGCTGGCCGCTGCGCCTTGTACTCGGCGAACAGCTCATCGCGGAAGGTCCGCCCCGGGGCATCGAACACCACGCCGATGCGCCGCGGGTGATAGTCCTTCATGAACTTCACCAGCATGTTCAGCACGCCGAGCACGGCCCCGGTCGGCTCGCCGCGTGAGTTCGACAACGGCGGCAGGGCGTGAAACGCCCGGTAGACATAAGAGGAGCCGTCGACGAGGACCAGGTCGGGGGCAGGGGCCATGGGCGGAAAAGTCCGAAGCGGGCCGGGAGTATAGCGGACGGTACCGCGTCACAGTCCCGCATGCCGCGTCAACCGCGCGCCCTGCCGGCGCGCTATACAGCCCATTGCAGCGGCGTTAGAGGACCCCGGCGGCATGCAGCAGCCGTTTGCTTCCGCGATCGCGGCCAATCGCTTCGGGCTCGGCGCCCGGCCGGGCGAGCTCGCCGCCATCGGTGCTGACGCCCGCGGCTGGCTGCACGCGCAGCTCGCGGGCGAAGCTCCGCTGCTGGCCGACGGCGCGTTGCGCTCCTCCGCCGACGTGCTGACCGAAGCACTCGCGCTGCGGCACGAGATCCAGGGCGCCCGCAAGGCGGGTGATGCGGCGCAGCTGGACGCCCTGCAGAAGCTGCCGCAGCTGCTCAGGCCCGTTTATATCGCGGAAGCGACCGCGCACTTCGGCCAGGCGGTGAGCACCGAGCGGCCGTTCATCGAGCGCCTCGTGCAGTTCTGGAGCAATCACTTCGCGGTGTCGGTGGACAAGCAGCTGCAGGCGGGCCTCGCCGGCAGCTTCGAGCGCGAAGTCATCCGGCCGCACGTGCTCGGCAACTTCGGCGAGCTGCTGCTCGCCGCCGAGACGCACCCGGCGATGCTGCTCTACCTCGACAACCACGAGTCGGTTGGACCGCACTCGCCCGCTGCGCGGCGCGCGGCGCTGCGCGGCGCGCAGCGCAAGATCGGCATCAACGAGAACCTCGGGCGCGAGATCCTCGAGCTGCACACGCTCGGAGTGGGCAGCGGCTATACGCAGACCGACGTGACCACGTTCGCCGAGGTCATCACCGGCTGGTCGATCGGCGGAGAGAACGCGCGCTTCGGCGGGCGGGAGCCCGGCCGCTTCGTGTTCCGTGCCGAGCTGCACGAGCCCGGGGCCCGGGTGGTCCTCGGTCGGCGCTACGCCGATGCCGGCTTCGGGCAGGGTGTGGCGGTGCTCAACGATCTCGCCTGCCATCCCGCGACCGCGCGCCACGTCGCCCTCAAGCTGGCACGGCATTTCATCGCCGACGAGCCGCCACCCGCGGCGGTCGAGCGTCTCGCGCAGGCCTTCACCGCGAGCGGCGGGCATCTGCCGGCGGTGTACCGCGCGCTCGTCGATTCGCGCGAGGCCTGGGTCGAGCCGCTCGCGAAGTACAAGACGCCGAGCGACTACGTCGTCTCGACGTACCGGGGACTCACCCTCCCGGTCGATCCGGGCCATGGGCCGCTCGCGCCCTTCGAGCTCCTCGGGCAGCGAACCTGGTCGCCGGGCTCGCCGGCCGGATGGCCCGACCGCAGCGCCGACTGGGACGGCGCATCCGCGCTCATGAAGCGGCTCGAGTGGGCGGATCAGGTCGGCAGTCGCCTCGCCAACCGCCGCGATGCGGTCGCGCTCGCCCCGCAGCTGCTCGGGGCGAATCTCACGGCTGCCGCGCGCACCGCCATCGCCCGCGCGGCGAGCGCAGCTCAGGCGCTGACCCTGCTGCTCGCCGCGCCGGAGTTCATGCGGCGCTGAAAGGACGCACGGAGGTACATCCATGTCACGCATGCCGCGCCGCGAATTTCTCGGACTCTCCGCGCTCGCCGCCGGCGGCGCGCTGCTCACGACACGCGTCGCGTTTGCGTACCCGAGCGAGCGACGCCGGCGCTTCGTCCTGGTGATCATGCGCGGCGCACTCGACGGACTCGCGGCCGTGCCACCCTGCGGCGATGCCGATTACGCGGGGCTGCGGCGCGAGTTCGCCCTCGCCGCGCCCGGCGGCGGCGCACATGCCGCCCTGCCCCTCGATGGCTTCTTCGGGCTGCATCCCTCGCTCGGCTTCCTGCAGCAGTCGTATGCGGCGGGCGAGCTCGTGGTGTTTCACGCGCTCGCGAGCCCGTACCGGGAGCGCTCGCACTTCGACGGCCAGGACGTGCTCGAGAACGGCACGCCGCAGCCGCATGCGCTGCAGAGCGGCTGGCTGAACCGCGCGCTGGCGCAGGCTCCGGGACGCTCGCGCGAGGCCGGCGTCGCGCTCGGCCAGAACGTGCCGCTCGTCATGCGCGGGCCCGCGGAAGTCGCCTCCTGGTCGCCCTCAAGGCTCGCGGCCCTGGACGAGGACACCTACGCGCGCATCACCGATCTCTATGCCGGCGATCCGTTGCTGTCGCGGCGGCTCGCGGACGCGATGGCCGCGGATGCCATGGCGGGCGGAGACGCAGACTCGAGAGCCGCGGGCGACGACCCAATGGGCGCTAGCGGCGGCAACCCCGGGGGCGGCGCGGGGCGCTACGCCGAGATCGTGCAGGCCGCGGCCGGGTTCCTGCGTCAGGAGCAGGGTCCCAAGGTCGCGGTCTTCGACACCAGCGGCTGGGACACGCACGCCAACGAGGGCGGCGCCGAAGGCCAGCTCGCGGGCCGGCTGCGGCAGCTCGATGCGGGACTTGCGATTCTCAGGCAGCAGCTGCAGTCGGCGTGGTCGGACACCGCGGTGCTGCTGGTGACCGAGTTCGGCCGCACCGCGGCGATCAACGGCACGCGCGGCACCGACCACGGCACGGCCACGGTGGCGTTGCTCGTCGGCGGCGCGGTGGCGGGCGGCCGGGTGGTCGCCGACTGGCCCGGCCTCTCGGCGCGCACCCTTTACCAGGGCCGCGACCTCGCGCCGACGCTCGATCTGCGCAGCGTGATCAAGGGGCTGCTCGCCGAGCAGCTCGAGGTTCCCGCGCGCGCGCTGGCTACGGAGGTGTTCCCCGACAGCGCGGGCGTCAAGCCGCTCGCCGGGCTGCTGCGTGCCTGAGGCCCGGCCGGCCGCTACTGCGGAGGCGGCGGCGTTTCCTCGTCCTTATCGTTGTTCTTCTTCGAGGCTGCCGGCGGTGTGGGCGCCGGCGGCGGAATGATCACCTTAGCGGTCTTGTCCGGCAGGTAGAGCGGGCCCTTCTGTCCGCAGGCTGCCGTGAGCAGCGCGGCGGCCACGCCGATCAGCACGCCGATCAGCACGACTCTCATACGTACATCGGCTTGCCGTCCTTGAGGGCGAGCCAGCCACGGATCACGCGGTACGCGATCCACAGTCCCAGCGCCACGAGGCCGAGCCAGGCGATGCCGAAACCGATCAGCACCAGCATGAACGGCGCCGACACCATCACGATCACGATCGCCCAGAGCAGCGCGTACCAGAACGTGCGGATCTGCCAGCGGAAGTGCGACTCGAGGTAGCTGCCGACGGTCGCCGCGCGGCGCGCATAGTTCATGATCACGGCGACGATCGAGGGCAGGCCGCCGACGAAGCTGCCGACGATGGTATGAGCCGTGCTGATGCCGATCAGCACGGCGAGCGAGTGCAGCGCGTAGATGACGTGCGTGTAGGTGATCAGCGAGGGGTCGACGCGCGTCGCTGCGGCGGTCATGGGCGGATTTGGCGTCGACATGGGTGTCGCCTCTCAGGACGATGTTGCCTGCCGGCGGCGCTCGACGATCGCCATGGTCAGCCGCGAGACGCACACCAGCCGCTCCCGCTCGTCGCGGATCTCGATGTGCCACACGTGGCTGCGCGCGCCGAGATGGAACGGCCGCGCGGTGGCGGTGACGGTGCTGCCGGCGGGCACGCCGCGCAGGTGATTGGCGTTGATCTCCTGCCCGACGCACATGTACCGCTCGGTATCGATGCAGCACGTCGAGGCCACGCTGCCGAGGGACTCGGCGAGCGCCACCGAGGCGCCGCCGTGCAGCAGGCCGAAGGGCTGGACGGTGCGCTCGTCGACCGGGAGCGTCGCGCGCAGGAAGTCGGCACCGGCCTCGATGAAGGTGATGCCGAGAAACCCGAGCATGCTGCCCGCGGCCCGTTGCGTCAGCACGTCGGGATCGGGGGTGATGCGCCAGATGCTCATGGGCGGCTAGTCTAGCGGTTTGCACGGTGGCAATCTGCGTGACCTACGCTTAAGCCGAGGAGCCGCTGCGATGTCCGACCTGAGCTTTACGCCGCTGGCCGTGCCCACGGTCGCCGTCGCCGGCAGCGGGCAGCGCTTCCCGGTGCACCGCATCTACTGCGTAGGCCTGAATTACGCCGACCACGTCCGCGAGTTCGGCTCCGAGCCCACGCCGCCGGTGTTCTTCATGAAACCCGCGGATGCGGTGGTCGCCAACGGCGCGGCCATCCCCTATCCGCCGCGCACCGCCAACCTCCATCACGAGATCGAGCTCGTCGTCGCGATCGGCCGCGCCGGGCGCGAGATCGCCGTCGCGCGCGCGCTCGAGTACGTGTTCGGCTACGCGGCCGGCAACGACCTGACACGCCGCGACCTGCAGAGCGCGGCGAAGAAGAAAGGTCAGCCGTGGGACACGAGCAAGGGGTTCGACTTTGCCGCGCCGCTCGCCGCCATCCGCCCGGCAGCCGCCGGACATGTCGCCACGGGGCGCATCTGGCTGAGCGTCAACGGCGAGCTGCGCCAGGAGTCGGACGTCGGGCAGATGCTCTGGGATGTCCCGCACATCATCGCGGAGCTCTCGACGTTCTATGAGCTCAAGCCCGGCGACCTGATCTTCACCGGCACACCCGGGGGCGTCGGTGCCGTGCGGCCCGGCGATCGTCTCGAAGGCGGCGTCGCGGGACTCGAGGTGCTGCGCAACACCATCGCGCCGGCGCTGTCCGCGGACCCGGCGCGCTGACGGCCCGCGGGCGATCCCTGGGGCGGCCGCTGTGAAGCTGTACGGCTACTTCCGCAGCTCCGCCGCGTACCGCGTGCGCATCGCGCTCAATCTCAAGGGCGTGGACTACGAGTCCGTGCCGGTCGATCTGCGCGCGCCGGCGAACGCACAGCACAGCCCCGGGTTTCTCGCGCTCAATCCGCAGGGCCTCGTGCCGGTGCTGGTGGACGGCGAGCGCACCCTCACGCAGTCGCTCGCCATTGTGGAATATCTCGAGGAGGTCCGGCCGCAGCCGCCGCTGCTGCCCGAGGCGGCGGCCGACCGTGCGCAGGTGCGTGCGCTGGCGCTCGCCATTGCCTGCGACATCCATCCCCTGAACAACACGCGCGTGCTCAGTTACCTGCGCGCGCCGCTCGGGGCGGACGAGGCCGCGGTGAGCGCCTGGTACGCGCATTGGGTGGCGCGCGGGCTGCGCGCGCTCGAGGCGCAGGTGGCGCGCCTCGGCAGCGACGGCCGGCACATGTTCGGCGCCGCGGTGACGCTCGCCGACGTCTGCCTGGTGCCGCAGATGTACAACGCGCGCCGCTTCCACTGCGACGTCACGCCCTATCCGACGCTGCGCTCGATCAGCGCGCACCTCGAGACGCTGCCCGCGTTCGCACGCGCGGCACCCGAGCGGCAGCCGGAGGCCGCTGCATGAGCGACGCTGCGACGCGCCGCAGCTTCCTCAGGAGCGCCTCTGCGGCCGGGCTGGCTGCGCTCGCGCCGCGGCTGTTGAGCGGCGCGGGCGCCCCGGCCGGGTCGCAGGCCAGGCCCAATCTGGTGTTCTTTCTCGGCGAAGGCGCGCGCTGGGACGAATCCTCGCTCGCCGGCAACCGGCTGCTGAAGACCCCGAGCATCGATCGCATCGGGCGCCAGGGTGCGGTGTTCAGCAACGCGTTCTGCATCAACTCGCTGTGCCTGCCGGCGCGCGCCACGGTCCTCACGGGGCTCTATTCGCACACCACCGGCGCGGTCGATAACCAGAACCGCGGCGTGCCCGGGGAGCTGCCGCTCGTGACGGACCTGATCCAGCAGCAGGGCTACGAGGTCGCCTTCATCGGCAAGTCGCACGTCGCCGGCGCGCTCATGGACCGCTACTGGGACTACTACTTCGGTTTCGCCGGCCAGGCCGACTACCAGAACCCGGTGGTGGTCGAGGGCGCGCGCGGCCGCTTCGGTGCGCCGCTGCGCTACCATGAGTACGTCGACGACCTGCTGACGCGCAAGGCGCTCGCCTGGCTCAGGCGCCGGCGCCGCGCGCCGTTCTGCCTGTTCCTGTGGTTCTACGCGCCGCACGCGCCGTTCGACCGGCCGCTGCGCATGGTGAACGACTTCAACGGCGTGCCGATCCCGAAGCCGGCGAGCTTCGACGAGTACCTCTCGGGCTACGCCGGCAAGCCGCGCGGCGTCGTTGCGGCGCTCAACAAGATCGGCGCCCAGTTCCTCGAGCGCGACGCGCCGCGCTCGCTCGAGGAGCTCGTGAAAGACCACTACTGCGGCGTCGAATCCAACGACCAGGACATCGGCCAGGTGCTCGCCGAGCTCGACCGGCAGCGGATCCTGGACGAGACGGCGGTCATCTGGAGCTCCGATCACGGCTTTTTCCTCGGCGAGCACCGCTTCTACGACAAGCGCCTCATGTACGAGCCATCGATCCGCATTCCGCTCATGATCCGCTATCCGCCGCGGATCGCGGCCGGCCGCAGCGCCACGCGCATGGCTCTCAATCTCGATTTCGCCCCGACGCTGCTCGATCTGGCCGGCGCGCCGCGCCATGCGCAGTTCCAGGGCCGGAGCCTCATGCCGCTGCTCGCCGAGGCCGACACTCCCTGGCGCAGCGACTGGCTGTACGAGTACTACGAGTATCCGGGCGCCGAGCAGGTGCGGCCGTGCCGCGGCGTGCGCACCGAGCGCTACAAGTACATCCACTATTTCACCGCGCCGGAGGAGTTCGAGCTCTACGACCTCAGGTCGGACCCCGACGAGCTGCACAACCTCTACGGCGATGCGCGTTATGCCGGTCTCAGCCGCCGGCTGGCCGCGCGTCTCGAGGAGCTGCGCCGCGAGACCGGCGACGACTACGTCTACCGGCCGCTGCCCCCCGAAACGGCGGAGTGTGCCGACGGCTGAGCGCCGGCCGCCTTCAGCCGTGCGCGCGCCTGACGAAAGCGACGTAGCCGGCGAGGAACTGCTTCAGCTGCTCCTCGACGGCGGCGTCCTTGAGGTTGCCGCTGTCGTCGAACACGTTGTTGGCGCGCGCCACGGCCAGCCGGCCGCCGAACCACGGCTGCGTGCCGAGCGTGCGCAGCACCGGCAGCCACGCGGCCTGGGAGAGCGCGGTGCCGAACGGGCCCGGCGAGGCGCCGATGACCGCGAAGGGCCGGCCGTTGAACACGCGCTTGATGTCCGCGCTCGGGCGCGACAGCCAGTCGATCGCATTCTTGAACACCCCGGGAATGCTGTTGTTGTATTCCGGGGTGACGAGCAGTACGCCGTCGGCGCGTGCCACCGCATCCTTCAGCTGCGCGACCGTGGCCGGAATGCCCTGGGCTTCGACGTCGCCGTCGTAAAGCGGGATGCCGCGGATGCTCGCGACCTCCAGCGTCGAGTCTTCGGGCATGAGGCGCGTCGCCGCGCGCAGCAGCGCGGCGTTGTACGAGCCGCGCCGCAGCGCCCCGGAGATTCCCAGCAGACGGGTCATCGCTGCGCTCCCTGGCTCGGTGCCGCCGGTCTTCAGCCGCTGTCTTCCGGGGGCCTGAGCTTCGCGGCGATCCGCTGATACGCCTCGCGGAACGGAATGCCCTCGCTGACCGCCAGCCGGTTGGCTTCCTCGGCCGCACGGATCGCCGGGTCCATTCTGATCGATTGCGGCTGGAACTGCAGCCCGGCAATGGCCGGCGGCAGGATCGCGAGCGTCGCCGTTCCCAGGTCGATGCCGCGAAACAGCGGCGCCTTCACCAGCTGCAGATCGCGCTGGTAGCCGGAAGGCAGCTTGGCGCACACCCCGAGCGCCTCCGCGAGCGCTGCCTGCGCGGTAGCCGAGCGGCCGCGGATCAGCTCGAACACGTCCGGGTTGCGCTTCTGCGGCATGATGGAGGAGCCGGTGGTGAACGCCTCCGGCAGCGTGACGAATCCGAACTCGGCGGTCGCGAACAGCAGCACGTCGGCGGCAAAGCGCGACAGGTCCTGCATCAGGAGCGTGATCTCGAAGAGCAGCTGTGCCTCCGCCTTGCCGCGCGACAGCTGCACTGCGGTCACCGGCTCATGCACCTCGGCGAAGCCGAGCGCCGCGCGTGTCGCCTCGCGATCGAGCGGCAGTCCCGGGGCGCCGTAGCCGGCCGCCGAGCCGAGCGGGCTCTTGCCGAGCCGGCGCTGCACCTGGCGCAGTCCCGCGGCGTCGTCGCGCAGCTCCGCCGCGAAGCCCCGCGCCCACAGCGGCACCGAGCTCGGCATCGCCTGCTGCATGTGCGTGTAGCCGGGGAGCGCCGTGCCGCTCTCGCGTGCTGCCAGTGCCTCGAGAGCCGCCGCACACCTGTCGGCTCCGGCCGCGAGCTCCTCGGCAGCCTCGCGCAGGTAGAGCCGCAGCGCCGTCAGCACCTGATCGTTGCGCGAGCGTCCGAGGTGGATGCGCGCGCCGGCCGGCCCGATGCGGGCCGTGAGGTGCCGCTCGAGAGCCGTCTGGCCGTCCTCGTCGGCGAGCTCTATGCGCCACAGCCCGCGGGCGTGCTCGTCGGCGAGCGCGCCGAGTCCGGCGCGGATCGCCTCGAGGTCGGCGGCGCCGATCAGGCCCTGGGCGCACAGCATCTGCGCGTGTGCAAGCGAGGCGGCGACGTCGTGGCGCACCAGCCGCTCATCCAGCGCGTAGTCCTCGCCGGCGGTGTATTCCAGAACGCGCGCATCGAGCGGCGTCCCCTTGTCCCACAGCCGCCTCACGCCGGCGCCTGCTGCTCGGCCGGCGTGAGCGCGTTGATGTCGGCGACGATCAGCGTGCCGGTGCCCTCGTTGGTGAACACCTCGCCGAGGATCCCTTCGGCGGAGTGGTACGACACCACGTGCACGCGCCGCACGCCGCCGCGGATCGCGTCCTCGATCGCCTTGGCCTTCGGCAGCATGCCGTCGGCGATGCGCCCCTCGTCGCGCAGCCGCCTGAGCCCCGCGAGGTCGGTGTAGGAGACGAGCGAGCGCGGATCGTCGAGGCTGCCGAGGATCCCGGGCGCGCCGGTGCACAGGATCAGCTTCTCCGCGCCGAGCGCCGCGCCGAGCGCGCCCGCCACGGTGTCGGCGTTGATGTTGAGAAGCGTGCCGGACTCGTCGGCCGACAGCGGGCTGACCACGGGCATCAGGCCGTTGTCGAGCAGCCTGACCAGCACCCGGGTGTCGACCGAGTCGATGTCGCCGACGAAGCCGTAGTCGACCAGGGTGCCGTCGCCCCCGGTCGGCACCGGCGGGCGCTTGTGCGCGCGCACCAGGCCGGCATCCACGCCGCTGATGCCGACCGCATCGATGTTCAGGTCGCGGCACATGGCGAGCACCCGCGTGTTGATGAGCCCGTTGAGCACCATCGCCGTGACATCGATCGACTGCTGATCGGTGACGCGGCGCCCTTCCACCATCCGGGTCGGCACGCCGAGCGCGGCCGACAGCTCGGTGAGCTGCGGGCCGCCGCCGTGCACCAGCACGACGCGCACGCCGAAGTAGTGCAGGATGCCGATCTGCTCGACCAGCGCGCGCGTGGTGGCGGTGTCGCCGAACACGCCGCCGCCTGCCTTGACGACGAAAGTCTTGCCCTTGTACATGCGGATGTAGGGCGCGGCGCTGCGCAGGGCGCTGATGGCGAGGGTGTGGTCGTTGTGATGCATGATCATGTGGGGGTCCTTGATTGGCGGCGGCGCGGCCGCGCGTCAGTCCCTGAGCAGCTGGTAGAGCACCGCCATCTGCGCCGGCAGGCGGTTGTAGGCCTGGCGCTGCACGACGCTGCGCGGGCTGTCGAGCACTTCGTCTGCGATCGCGGTATTGCGCCGCACCGGCAGGCAGTGCATCAGGCGGCATTCGGGCGCCGCGTGCGCGAACCAGCCGGCGCGCACGCACCAGTCGGTGAGCGCCGCCCGCAGGCGCGCATCCGCGGCGGCGTCCCCGTAGCAGTCGGTCGCACCCCATTCCTTGACGTACAGCACGTCGGCGCCCTCGAGCGCCTCGTCGCGCGAAGCAGTCTCGCGCAGCGAGCCGCCGGCGGCTGCCGCGGCGCGCCGCGCGCGCTCCATGATCGCCGGCGGCAGCGCGAAGCCCTCGGGGCGCAGCACGACCACCTCCATGCCGCGAAACGCCGCCATGTGCACGGCGGCGGCCGGCACCGCCAGCGGCAGCGCGCGCGGGTGCCAGGCCCACGACAGCACGAAGCGCCCGCCGCGCGGCACGCCGAGGTCGTCCATGGTCTTCCAGTCGGCGAGCGCCTGACAGGGATGATTCACCGCGGACTCGAGATTGATGAGCGGCTTGTCGGTGAGGCTCGCCATGGCGTTGAAGGTGACCTCGGCGAGATCGCTCTGCAGATGCTTGCCGGCGGCGAACGCGCGGATGCCGAGCGCATCGCAGTAGGCGGCGAGCGCCGGAATGCCCTCGCGCACGTGCTCGGCGGCCGCGCCGTCCATGACGGCGTGGTCGCGGGTCTCGAGCTGCCAGCTGCCCTGGCCGGGGTGGATGACGAATGAGCTGCCGCCGAGCCGCGCCATCGCCGCCTGCGAGGAGGCGAGCGTGCGCAGCGACGGATTGAAGAACAGCAGTCCGAGGATCTTGCCGGCGAGCGCCCGCGGCTCGCCACCCCGCTCGAGGCGCCGCGCGAGCTCGAGGAGCGACAGCACCTGCTCGCGCTCGCAGTCCGCCAGGTCGACGAAGCGCTTCATGCGGGCAGGTCCTTGAGCGCATCGCGCAGCAGGTCGACGTGCTCCTCTTCCAGGATGAACGCCGGCAGCAGCCGCAGAATGTGCGGGTCGGCCGCGGTCCCCGCGAGGATGCCGCACTCGAGCAGCTCGGCCTGGATCTCCTTCGCCGGCCGCGTGGTGCGCAGCCCCACCAGCAGCCCCGCGCCCTGGTGCGCGGTCACGGGACCGACGATGCAGGTGCGGCGGATGTAGGCGCCGATGTGCCGCACGCGCTCGAGGAGCCGCTGCTCCTTGAGTGCCGCGATCACGGCGTTGATGGCCGCGCAGGCCATGGGACCGCCCCCGAAGGTGGTGCCGAGAGATTCGACTTTGAGCGAGGCCGACACCATCGGTGACATGAGGAGCGCGGCGCAGGGAAAGCCGTTGCCGAGCGCCTTGGCGGTCGTGAGGATGTCCGGCCGTACGCCGTAGAAGTTCGCGGCGAAGGGCTCGCCGGTGCGCCCCATGCCGCATTGCACCTCGTCGAAGATCAGCAGCGCACCGACCTCGTCGCAGCGCGCCCGCAGCGCGCCGAGGAACGGCGCGCCCAGGTCGAAGGCGCCGGCGAGTCCCTGCACCGGCTCGACGATCACCGCCGCGGTGTCGCGCGTCACCTGCGCGGCAATCGCCGGATGGTCGCGGCGCGGGATGAAGCTCACGTCGAACGGCGTGCGTGGGAAACCGTACCACTTCGCCTGCGCGCCCCAGGTGACGGCGCCGGCGGCCGCGGTGCGTCCGTGAAAGCTGCCCTCGATGGCGGCGATGTGCGGGCGCCCGGTCATGCGCAGCGCGATCTTGAGCGCGTTCTCGTTGGCCTCGGCGCCGCTGTTGACGAGAAACACGTTCGCCACCGGCAGGCGCGAGAAGCGCGCCAGGCGCCGCGCCGCCCGCGCGCGCACCTTCATCGCGACCGCGTTGCTCTGGAACTGGCACTCGCTCGCCTGACTGGCGAGCGCC
>JASHTN010000241.1 GCA_030040525.1 Gammaproteobacteria bacterium
CTGGCGCTCAATTTCCGCGACATCAGCGAGCGCAAGGCGCTCGAGGAGCAGCTGCGGCAGCTCGCTTTCCACGATCCGCTGACGCTGCTCGCCAACCGCAACCTGTTCCGCGACCGCGTACAGCACGCGCTGACGCTGGCGCAGTGCGGCGGCCGCTCGGTGGCGGTGATGTTCCTCGATCTCGACAACTTCAAGAACATCAATGACTCGCTCGGTCACGACGCGGGCGACCGGCTGCTGCAGGCGGTTGCGCACCGCATCGTGAGGACCACCCGCTCCTCGGACACGGTCGCGCGCCTCGGGGGCGATGAGTTCGCCGTGCTGGTCGAGGGCATCGAGGCCAGCGACGACGTCGTGACGCTCGCGGACACGCTGATCGAGACGCTCGATCTGCCGTTTACGCTCGATGGCCGCGAGGTGCGGGTCGGGGCCAGCATCGGCGTGGCGTACTCCGCCGCCGAAGGCGGCGCCGACACGCTGCTCAGCAACGCGGACATCGCGATGTATCACGCCAAGGCGGGCGGCAAGAACCGCCACGTCACCTTTCAGCCGCAGATGCAGGACCTGCTGCACGAGCGGCTGCGGCTCGAGGCCGACATCGGCCGCGCGCTCGCGCAACAGGAGTTCTTTCTCGAGTACCAGCCGATCGTCGATCTCGGCAGCCGCAGTCTGCTCGGCGTCGAGGCGCTGGTGCGCTGGCGGCATCCGGAGGCCGGCGTGCTGATGCCGGCGCGCTTCATCCAGGTGATCGAGGAGTGCGGCCAGATCGGCAAGCTCGGCAGCTGGGTGCTGCGTCAGGCCTGCAGCGACCTGTGCGCCTGGCGCCGCTCGGTGGCCGGCGGCAGCGAGCTGCGCCTCGCGGTCAACATTTCCGGCCGGCACCTGCAGCACGGCGAGCTGACGCGCGACGTCGCGCAGGCGCTGCAGGAGTCGGGACTCGAGCCCGGCAACCTCGTGATCGAGCTCACCGAGAGCACGATCATGTACAACACCGACGCGAACCTCGAGTGCTTCCGGCGCCTCAAGGCGCTCGGCGTGCGCCTCGCCATCGACGACTTCGGCACCGGCTACTCGTCGCTGTCGTATCTGCACCGCTTCCCGATCGACATCCTGAAGATCGATCGCTCGTTCATCAGCTGCCTCACCAACTCCGAGAACGGGCCGGAGCTGGCGCGTGCGGTAATCACCCTCGGCGAGACGCTCGGGCTGGAGACGGTGGCCGAAGGCATCGAGCACGAGTCGCAGCTCGCAGCGCTGCTCGAGCTCGGCTGCGTCGCCGGACAGGGGTTTCTGTTTGCGAAGCCCGACTCGCTCGAGCAACTGGCGCAGAGCGCGTTCGTCGCGCGGCGCAACGCGCTCTGGTCGGGACATACCGCGCGTGAGGTGCTGTCGGCCAGCGGACGCTTCCGCGCGCCGGACGCCTTCGGCCGCCGCGGCGCGGCCTGAGCCGCAGCGGCCCGAGACTCAGGTAGGGGAAAGAGACCGCCCCTTGGGGGGAGGGGCGGTCGACGCTCGGTAATCAGCGATTAGCGATGTACGCAGTGATCTCCATCCCGAAACGCAGCACTACAGCTTTGGGTTTGGTCCACTTCATATGATCTGCTCTCTCGGTTCTTTCTGCGGTAGCTATTCGCTGCCGGCGCGTCGAAGCTCGCATCGTTGAGGCGCGCCGGCCAAGGGCAATATACGCCGGCGTGCGCAGCCTGTCATAGGCGCGCGCCGCGCGTGTCCAATCTGGCACGAGTGCGCCAGCTCTGGCATGCGCCGGCCGCGAGACCCGGGCGCCCGGTCCGATCCATAATGCGCGCATGACGCTCGAGACGATCAGCGAGCACCGCAGCTTCGGCGGCCTGCAGGGCTACTACCGGCATGCCTCGAGCGTGATCGGCCTGCCGATGCGCTTTGCGGTGTATCAACCGCCGGTAGCGCGCGAGCGGCGCGTGCCGGTGCTGTTCTATCTCGCCGGACTCACCTGCACGGAAGAGACCTTCGCCATCAAGGCCGGCGCGCAGCGCATCGCTGCGCAGCTCGGCCTGATGCTGGTGAGCTGTGATACCAGCCCGCGCCAGACGGGCATTGCCGGCGAGGCCGACGACTGGGAGTTCGGCAGCGGCGCGGGCTTCTACCTCAATGCCACGCAGCCGCCCTGGTCGCGGTTTTTCCGCATGTATGACTACGTGCTGGACGAGCTGCGCGAGGCGGTGCTGGCGCATTTCCCGGCAGAGCGGCAGCGGCTCGGCATCTTCGGCCATTCCATGGGCGGGCACGGGGCGCTGGTCCTGGCGCTGCGCAATCCCGCCGTCTACCGCTCGGTGTCGGCGTTCGCCCCGATCTGCTCGCCGACGCGCTGTCCGTGGGGACGCAAGGCATTCAGCGGCTACCTCGGCGCGGACCCGGCCGCCTGGGCGGATTACGACGCCGTGGAGCTGCTCAGCGCGCGCGGCAAGCGGGTGTTTCGCGAGATCCTGGTGGACCAGGGGCTGGCGGACAAATTTCTGCCGCAGGGACAGCTGTTGCCGGAGCAGCTCGAGGCGGCATGCGCCAGGGCCGGACAGCCGCTGCGGTTGCGCCGCCAGGATGGCTACGGACACGATTATTTCTTCATTGCGACCTTCGTCGAGGATCACCTGCGCTTCCATGCCGACGCGCTGGTTGCCTAGCCGCTCTATACTGAGTTGCGGGGGCGCCGATGCGGCTTACTCGGTACGGGCGTTGCGACAGAATGACAACCGGCACGCGACCCGGGGCGTTCGCGATGCTGCTCGCGGCGACGCTCTCGGCCTGCGTCGCGGCGCCGCCGCCAGCGCCGCTGCAACCGTCCAACACCAGCGCTGAGTTCGGCGCGCGGCGCCTGGTGGCGCTGCCGGGGTTGCCGCCG
>JASHTN010000242.1 GCA_030040525.1 Gammaproteobacteria bacterium
CGCGCCACGAAGCGCTGATACATCGCTTCCTCGGCGGCGGCGATCTCCGGCTTGCAGCTGTCGGACAGGATGAACAGGTCGAACGCCGCCTGCTCTGCCTGGCGCTCCAGCGAGGACCAGACGGCCTCGAGGCCGGCGGCGACCCGTTGCGGATCCTCGTGGTAGATCGGCATGACAACGGCGATGCGGCTATGGAGCGGGCGACCGGCAACCTCGGCCGGGTCGAGGCCGGCGGGGTCGCGGCCGGCGAGTTGAGCCGCAAAACCTGCGATCGCGGTCCAGAAAGCCCCGGCAATCCAGGCGAACAGCCCGAAGAACAGCGCGAGTCCCAGCAGCTCGATGCCGGTGAGCCCGTTCGCCTCGAGAATGTCGAGCAGTAGCGCACTCGTGCCGGCCGCCGAAAGCAGCGTCAGCCCGAAGAAGAAGGTGCGCCGCACCCGCACACGCGCGGCAGGCCGAGGGTGGCGGGGGGTCACGGTGTCCATTGATATACCCATGTTTCGGTCAGGACCTCTCCGTGCAGCGTGAGATAACACTGCAGATCGACCGCTCTCTTCGCCCTGGGTGTGACCACGAACGCGACTCGCCAGACCCCGCTCTCCGCGATGCGAGCCACGGTCAGCGCCTGGAGCTGACCATTGCCGACGTTCATCTCCGCCCTCACCGGCTGCGTGGCGTTCAGTCCATCGAGATCACCACCCGCAAAATCGACGAGGATGCGACGCGAGCCCGGCGCGAAATGCCCCTCGTTGGGACCGAGCACCGGCGCATCACTGCGCGTCGCGATCACGCGTCCGCCCGGCGGCCAGTCCGGCGCATACGTATAGGCGTACAGCACGTACGCGAGGGACAGCGGCTTGCCGGCTGTTGGGGGGTGCTCGGGCACCCAGTAAGCGACGATATTGTCGTGGATTTCCTCGTCGCTGGGTATCTCCACCAGCTCGATGCCCCCCTTTCCCCAGTTGCCGAGCGGCTGCACCCAGTAGCTCGGCCGGGCCTCGAACTGCGCCTGGGGGTCCTGGTACTGCGAGAAATCGCGCTGCCGCTGGATGAGGCCGAAGCCCCGGGGACCGTCGTCCATGAAGCGGTTGACGCGCAGCTCGCGGGGATTGGCCAGCGGCCGCCAGATCCATTGCCCGAGACCGGTCTCGGTCATGAAGCCGTCGCTGTCGTGGACCTCCGGGCCATAGTCGTCGAAATGATGCGCGCCTGCGTCGATGCCGTACAGGAACATGGACGTGAGCGGCGCCACGCCAAGCTTGGCGATGGGGCGGCGCAGGTACAGCTCGCTATGCACCTCGACCTGCGTCATGCCGCCCGGGCGGACCTGAAACTCAAAGGCGCCCGCGACGCTCTTGCTGTCGAGCAGCGCATAGATCGTGAGTGTGCGGTCGTTCGGTTGCGGACGCACGAGCCAGAAGTCCGTAAACGCAGGGAATTCCTCGCCGCTCTGCAGCGCCGTATCGATCGCCAGCGCGCGTGCCGAGGCGCCGTAATGCTGGTTGCGCCCGAGCACGCGGAAGTAGGACGCGCCGAGGAAGGCGATCAGCTCGTCCTTGTAGTCCGGCGTCTGCAGCGGGTAGTGGACGCGAAAGCCCGCGAAGCCCATTCCCGCCGTCGCCTTCGGGATGCGCACCGGGCGGCCGAAGGCGAAGAACGCCGGGTTGTAGTCGATGGCGTGCACGCCGGCCGCAGTGACCTCGAGGATGTTGACGCGCTGGCGGGTGCGGAAACCGCGCTGGAAGAACTCCACTTCGAAGAGTGCCTGACCATGCCAGAGCGAGCTCGCGGTGCGGAAGCGGATGCTGCGGTACTGGTCCTCGGTGAGGTTGGCGAATGCCGCCGGCAGCGTTTCGGACATGGGCCGATATTCGTGCGCGGCGCGTTCGCGCGCCAGGTGTTGCACATTGGCGAATCCGAACGGCGCGGTGTGCGGCGCGCGGCGCGCGGCATCGCGAGCCTCAGTAGCCGGCTGGTTGGCGGTATCCCCCGGGCGGGTGGCTGCATTTGGCGACAGCAGCAGCGGCGCCAGCGCAAGGGCGGCAATCACGATCACTTCCTTATGACCGCATTCGATGGTCTTCGGCTGCGCCCGCAGCCGCGCAGGCCAGGGCAAGAGCGCGGCCAACGGCGGACGGGCGTAACTGCCAGGGCATGTCCTTATTATTAGAGGCGCCGCGGGCAATGTCACCGCCACCCAACGAGCCGGCGGCCGTGCTGGCCCCCGCGCGGCGACGGTCCCCGGGGGCGATGGTGTAGAGTGCCGGCGGCCGAGCGCAGCGGCCGGCGCCGCCCCTGTCGGGTTCCCCCGACAGTGCTCGTTTTGTCCGCCCTGTCGAGGAGCTGATGGAGGATCCGGCGGAGCCGTTGCCGTGAGTCGCGCGATCGCCGCGGCGCTGTTCGCGCTGCTGTGCTTTGCGGCCAATTCGGTCCTGTGCCGCATGGCGCTGCGGCAGCCGCACATCGATCCGGCCAGCTTCACCAGCATCCGCTTGGCTGCGGGCGCCGCCACGCTGTGGCTGCTCGGGCGGGTGCGCGCGCGAGGCAGCGGCACGGGCAGCTGGCGCTCCGCGCTCGCATTGATCGCCTACGCGATCGCGTTCTCGTTTGCATACCTCGGGCTCACGGCCGGCACCGGGGCGCTGCTGCTCTTCGGCGCCGTGCAGGTGGTGATGATCGCGGCGGGGTTCTTCGCCGGCGAGCGCATCGTCGCCGGGATCGTCGTCGGCTGGCTGCTGGCGGTTGCGGGACTCGTGCTGCTGTTGCTGCCGGGAATCGCCGCGCCGCCGCCCGGCGATGCGCTCTGCATGCTCGTCGCAGGCGGCGCCTGGGGGGTCTATTCGCTGCGCGGGCGAGGCTCGACGGACGCACTCGGCGACACGGCGGGAAACTTCGTGCGCGCGGTTCCCGCGGCGCTTCTGATCAGCGCGCTGCTGTGGGCGCGGCGCGCCACCGATCTCGAAGGGGTGATACTCGCCGTGCTCTCCGGCTCAATCGCCTCGGGCCTCGGCTACGCCGCCTGGTACACGGCGCTGCCGCGGCTCGGCGCCATCGCCGCCGCGAACGCACAGCTCGCCGTACCGGTGATCGCCGCTCTCGCCGGTGTGGGCTTGTTCGCCGAACCGATCACGCTGCGCCTGGTGGTCTCGACGGTGCTGGTGCTCGGGGGAACGGCGCTCGCGGTGCACCGCAATCTCGCCCTGCGCGCCTCCGGCACGCGGGCGCGCGGCGCCTGAAGGCTGACCGCCGGGGCGTTTTTGATCCGCAGCCGGGCGGCTGCGCGCTCAGAGCGCGCGGCGCGCGCCGCGCAACGCCGCTCCGGGTGGCGCCGCAACCTCGTTCAGCCCTTCGCCGAGCCAGCCGCCCGCTGCCTGCCCGTCACGGTCCCGGTCGTCACCATGACGGGCAGATCGCGGCGGCAGGATCTCCACGAGTGAGGCAATGGCCGACAGCACGAAGAAGGCGACGAGCCCCGCGAGAGCTGCGCCTCCGACCACCACCGCGAGCAATATCACTATGCCGTCCATGCAGAAATCTCGCGCACCGGACTTCAGTACCTCTGGCCGGAAGCATGGCCCCGGTGCCTCATTCCGCGCCTCTGCCGAAAGAGGGTTTTGCCTGTCCCGCCTTGGCAGGAGCCCTGAGCGGAGCGCCCTGCCCGCTCGCCGTCAGACGCCCAGGCGCGAATAGCCGAGCAGTGTCGCGACCCCGAGCACCGCATAGATCGCGGCAGCCGCGATGCGCACCGGCTGCAGCGGGATCCAGCGCGTCGCGCGTTCGGCGAAGAGTACCGTTGGAACGTTGACGATCATCATGCCGAGCGTCGTGCCGGCGACGACCTGCCAGAGACTGGTGTATTTCGCCGCCAGCGCCAGAGCCGCAATCTGGGTCTTGTCGCCCATCTCGGCGAGGAAGAAGGTCACCGCCGTGAGCACGAATATCCCGTAGGCACCGCGGGTTTCGACCCCGGTATCCAGCCGCTCCGGAATGAGCGCCCACAGCGCCACTCCGAGGAAGGAGATGCCGAGCACCCAGCGCAGCACCGCCGGGCTGAGAAGCGTCGCAGCCCACTGTCCGATCCAGCAGGCGATCAGATGATTGCCGAGCGTGGCAACGAAGGCGCCGGCGATGATCGGCGCCGGGCGGCGCAACCGGCTGGCGAGCACCAGAGCGAGCAGGTGTGTCTTGTCGCCGAGCTCACCGAGCGCGACCGACGTCGTCGAGACCAGCAAGGCTTCCATCGGGCGTTCCCACAGGTCGGGCGGCGGTGGCCAGTGACACATGGCCGCCGCCCAACCTGCTGGACCTGCCGGCCATGCATCAAAGGTCTCGCCTGACCCGAGGGCTGGGCGCGCCACGACCGCAGCCGGCCGGGTATGTTGGCGCGTCCCCCTCCACTGCGCGGAGGGTGGCTACTCCCCAATGAGCGCGCACAGGATAACCGCCTTGCCCGACGCCGGGCAACAGCACCGGACGCGCGCGCTGCCCAGCCGGGGCACACCGCGCCTCATGCCTGCCGCGGCGTCGGTCATCCGTGCCGCGGGGCCCGTTCGCGATGCGCGCGGCCGACGAAATAGCCGGCCGCAAACGGCACACCGAGCACCACCGCAAACAGCACGATGATCAGCAGCACCGCCTCGGCGAGCAGACGCCGCACCTCCTCGCCGGCGCTCCTCACCACGCGGTCGGCCACCCGCGTGGCATCCGCGGCGAACGCCTTGCGCTGCGTGTCCACCGCCGCGACCATCGCCTCGCGCTCGGACTGGATGTTGGAGAACAGCGCGGCACGCTCTTCATTCAACGCCGCGGTGGTCTCCCTCGAGGACGCATCGAGGCGGTCGACCACCTCGCGCAGGCTCCGGCGGACGTCGCCGATCGCGCCCTGCACCAGTTGCGGCGCGGACTGCGCCACGTCGGCGAGCCGCGCAAAGCGCTCGTCGAGCCTCTGCAGCGAGGCGTTGACCTCCGCGCGCGAGTACCCCGACTGGCGCAGCGCCAGCTCCGTCTCGTGCATCAGTTGCGGCGGCAAGGTGTCGCTGTAGATCTGCAGCCGCTGTGCCGAGTCCGCGATGGCTTCGGGGATCGTGCCCATGGAGTCGATCAGCTTGGCTTCGCTCCCCTGCTCGCGGCTCCACGCCTCGACCACCGAGGCGCGTGCGAAGGTCAGATCGACGAGCGGATGCTGCTGCGCGTACTGCTCGACGAAGGCCTGATAGCGCGGCAGGTCGTGCGCGGACAGCAGCCGCTGCGCCAGCGCAGCGGCGCCCGCGGCGAAGTCGTCCGAGACCTGGCGCACAGCCTCCTGATGTGCGCCAAAGAGTGCGCCGCCGGGGGCGCCCGCGGCCATGAATGCCTGCATCTGCGCCGCGAGCGCCCAGGTGTCGAGCAGGCTCATCATCGGCGCCAGCTGCGTTGCGGCGCTGCGGCTCGCTGCGACCGCCGCGATCTCCCAGCGCAGCGCGTTGTCGAGTACCGCCTGATCCTGCTCGGTGGCGGCGATGTTGGCGGCGCAGCGCGTCACGGCGCTCTGAAACTGCGCTGTCAGCTCGCGCGTCAGAATACGCGCATTGAGCTCCCGGTCCGACAGCGGGCGCTCGGGCATCTTCAGCGAGATGAGCGAGCAGCCGGCGCCGCCGAGCAGCAGCGCACACCCGAGGGCCGCCAAGCAGGTGCGCCGGCACCGCCGTACGGCCCGGCGCCTCAGCCCGATCGGGCGGTCGATGCGCAGCGCGTTCACGAGCATCTGCTCCATGAGTTGCTCGTGCGCTCGCCGGGGTTCAGCGGCCGTCGCGTCGCTCCCTTGCGGCTCGTCCGAGTCATGTAAAGTAGGAATTCTACGCGTCTCGCACGATGGAGGGCTCACCGATTCCAACGCCGGAGCTGCCAGCGCCGCCGGCCTCGGCCGACTGGCCGTCGGTGCGTGCCTGGCGAGTGCGCACACGGCAGGCGCTCATTGGGCGCCGCCTGGGCCTCGATGGCGCGCTGCGCAGCACCCGGGGCGAGCGCGCCAGGCAGCACCTGCTCGAGGCGGTGGATCTGAGCCGCTTCGCCACGCTCGGAGTGTACTGGCCGGTGCGCGGCGAGATCGACGTGCTGGCGATCGCAGCCGCACACCTTGCGCGTGGCGGCCGGGTCGCGCTCCCGGTCGTCGTCCGGCCGTTCGCGCCGGTGGAGTTCTGGAGCTGGCGCCCCGGTATCCCCATGAGCCGGGGCGTGTGGAACATCCCGATCCCCGCCCAGCGTGAGGTGTTGGTTCCCGAGGGGCTCATCGTGCCGCTGGTCGGTTTCGATGCGCGCCGCTACCGGCTCGGCTACGGCGGTGGCTACTACGACCGCACGATCGCCGCTGCGGCCGAGCGGCCCTGGTGCGTCGGCCTGGGCTTCGAGGCCGGGCGGCTCGAGTCCATCTTCCCGCAGCCGCACGACGTTCCCATGGACCTGATCGTCACGGACGGCGTGCACTGACGGCGGCAGGCTGCCGGCCAGCGCTTGGCGTCGCTCTTTCCATGCAAGCCAACAACGAGAAAAGCCCGGCGCTGCTCGCGCTCGGCATCGGCGCCCTCGGTGTGGTGTTCGGCGACATCGGCACCAGCCCTTTGTACACGCTCAAAACGGTGCTCGATCTCACCGGCGGCGCCACCCGCAGCAGCATTCTCGGCGTCGTCTCGCTGCTCACCTGGACGCTGATCATCGTCACGTCGGTGAAATACGCCGGCTTCGCCATGCGCATCGACAACGACGGCGAGGGCGGCATCCTCGCCCTGATGGCGCTGCTCGGGGTCAAGCGCCACCGGCGGCCGCTGATCGTGGCGGTGGGACTGTTCGGCGCCGCGCTCATCTACGGCGACGGCGCGATCACCCCGGCCATCTCGGTGCTGTCGGCCCTCGAGGGACTGAAGATCGTCGAGCCGTCCTGGCAGCCGTACGTTCTGCCGGGAACCGTAGGGATTCTGCTCGCACTGTTCGCGCTGCAGCCGCTCGGCACGGCGAAGATCGGCCGCGCTTTCGGCCCGATCATGAGCCTATGGTTTCTGAGCATGGCGCTGCTCGGCCTGTGGGGCATTGCGCGCCATCCGGGGGTGCTGCGCGCGCTCAACCCGTACTACGGCTGTGTCTACCTCGCGCACAGCGGCGGCGCGGGCTTCCTGGTGCTCGGCGGCGTCTTCCTGTGCGTCACCGGAGCCGAAGCGCTCTACGCCGACATGGGTCATTTCGGCGCGCGCCCGATCAGAGTGGCGTGGGCGTGGCTGGTGTTTCCAAGCCTGCTGCTCAACTACGCCGGTCAGGGCGCCATCGTGCTTGCCGGCGAGCCCACCGCCGGCAACATCTTCTATCGGCTGTGTCCGGCGGCGCTGCTGCTGCCGCTGGTGGTGCTCGCGACCGTCGCCACAGTCATCGCCAGCCAGTCGATCATCACGGGCGCTTTCTCCATGACGCGCCAGGCGATCCTGCTCGGCTGGCTGCCGCGGCTGCGGATCCTGCAGACCTCCGGCGAGGGCTACGGGCAGATCTACGTCGGTACGGTCAACTGGCTGCTGATGCTGGTGACGATCGGACTGGCGCTCGGATTCCGCAAGTCCGACAACCTGGCCGCCGCGTACGGCATCGCGGTGTCGGCCACGATGCTGATGACGAGCGTGCTGCTGTTCATCGCCATGCGCGAGGTCTGGAAGTGGAATCTGGCGGCGAGTCTGGCCGTGGCCGGTGTGTTCGTGTGCGTCGACAGCGCATTCTTCATCTCCAACATGTCGAAGGTGCTGGAGGGCGGCTACGTGCCGCTGCTGCTCGCCGCGGCGGTGTACGGCGTAATGTATATTTGGCACCACGGCGTGCTCGCGGTCGCCAACAGCGTCAACGAGAATCCGCTGCCGGTGGCGGAGTTCCTCGCCGGACTGGCCCGCGACGGTGTCGTACGGGTGCCGGGTACCGCCGTGTTCCTGACACGGGTCAGATCCGGGACGCCCGCGGTGCTGCGCTGGTACGTGCGCCAAAGCCATGCACTGCAGGCGCAGGTCATCGCGCTGACGCTCGAGACCGCCTCCGTCCCCTGGATCGCGCGCCCGGACCGGCTGAAGCTGACGAAGCTGGCTGCGGATTTCTGGGCAGCGAACGCCTGCTACGGCTTCATGCAGCATCCGAACATGCCCGAGCTGATGCGCGATCTCGCCGCCCGGGGCTGCAGCGTCGATCCGGACAGGCTCACCTACTTCGTCGGCTCCGAGCGGATCGTGCCGCGCAGCGACCGGCGCGGCCTGCCGCGCTGGATGACCGCGGCGTTCGGCCTCCTGTTGCGCAACTCAATGCACGCGCCGGATTACCTGAACGTACCGCGCGACCAGTTGATCGACGTCGGCCGGCAGATTGCCATCTGACGGCACCCGCAGGCGTCGATACGCGCCAGGCCCTGCCAATCAAAAATTGCAGCTCGGGCTTCATCCCGGGCTTTCTGCTGCAAAGCGTCCGCTCGCCCCTTGCACAATGCGCGGGCATTTGTAACTATGCCTCAAACAGCCATATATCATATATCTGTGCGCCTTCGACTCGAGCCACCCGCGAACCAAGGGGCTTCCGCATCTCCGAGGGGGAATTCGATATGTCGCAGCCAGCACCGATGACGGGCCAGTCCTTTACGGCGACGCGTTGGACGCAGCTCGTTCTGGGCATCATCTGCATGGCGTCCGTCGCCAACCTGCAGTACGCATGGACGCTGTTCGTTCTGCCGATCGAGAAGACCTTCGGCTGGTCCAAGGCCGAGATCCAGGTGGCCTTCACCATCTTCGTGGCCTTCGAGACATGGCTCGTGCCCGTTGAGGGCTGGATCGTCGACCGCATCGGCCCGCGTGTGATGATCGTGGTCGGGGGCATTGCGGCCTTCGTCGCCTGGTTCATCAATTCGGGCGCGAATCACCTCTGGGAGTTCTACGTCTCGGGCGCCATCGCCGGTCTCGGCGCCGGCGCGGTCTATGGCACCGCGGTGGGCAACGCGCTCAAGTGGTTCCCGGACAAGCGCGGGCTGTGCGGTGGTCTCACTGCGATGGGCTTCGGCGCGGGCGTGGCGCTCACCGTTGCGCCGATCCGCGCGATGATCCAGTCGAGCGGCTATG
>JASHTN010000243.1 GCA_030040525.1 Gammaproteobacteria bacterium
CCTACTACGTCAAGGTCGCGGCGGTCGACGCCGGCGGCGTCGGAGCGATGTCTGCGGAGGCCTCCGCTACGCCGACTTCGTCCTCGGGCGGGGGCGGCGCGTTCGGCTGGCTCGAGGCCGCGCTGCTCGCGCTGCTCCTGGCGTGGCGTGCACGGCGGCACGTGCGGCGCCGAGCTGTGGGATTCGGTCCGCCGCTCGCGCCAGTGCAGACAAGCTGACGGTCGGCCGGGCTCGCCGCGGCAGGCGCCGTGGCGGGTGCGATGACCGGAGCGCCAGCCGGCAAGAGCCTTGGGGTAAGCTTCCTTCCCTCACTTCACGCAGCGCGGGATCTCATGGCTTACCTTTGCCTGATCGGCGGCGTCGGCCGCCTGGTTCTCGGTCTGGCGCTCTCCGGATACGCGCTCGCAGCGAGCGCTGAGGCGAGCGGGCACACGCTCATGCGCTACCCCACACTGCACGGCGACACCATCGTGTTCGTTGCCCACGACAACCTGTGGTCGGTCGCGCGCACCGGCGGCACCGCGACACGCCTGACGACGGATCCGGGCGAGGACGTGATGCCGCGCTTCTCGCCCGACGGTCTGTGGATCGCCTTCACCGGCGAGTACCAGGGCAATCGCGACGTGTACGTCATCCCGGCGGGCGGCGGGCCGGCACGGCGCCTGACCTTCACCTCGGATGCCGTGCCCGATGCACCGTTGCGCCTCGGTCCGAACAACATGGTGGACACCTGGACCCCGGACTCGAAGAACATCATCTTCCTCTCGCGCCGCGCCGCCTGGAATGCGGGGTTCCCGCGGCCCTTCAGCGTAGCGCTCACCGGCGGGCTGGCGCAGCCCCTGCCGCTCGACCGTGGCGGCTTCATGAGCTTCGCTCCCGACGGCAGACAGATTGCTTATACGCGCATCTTCCGGGACTTCCGCACCTGGAAGCGCTACGAGGGCGGCCTCTCGCAACACATCGACATCTATAACTTCGATAGCCGCGAGCTCAAGCACGTCACCGACTGGCCGGGAACCGAGACCTCGCCGATGTGGTACGGCAAGACAATCTATTTTCTCGCCGACCACGATGCCATCCGCCGGCGCAACATCTGGGCTTACGACCTCGCCACGGGCGCTTCCCGCGAGGTCACGCATTACACCGACTACGACATCGATTTCCCGAGCCTGGGCGGAGACTCCGGCGGCGCGGCCGGCATCGTGTTCCAGCAGGGCGGCACGCTGCACGTGCTGGATCTGCCGTCCGAGCAGCTGCACGATCTCGACGTCACGGTGCCGGACGACGGCGCGCGCACCGGTGCCCGCTGGGCGGACGCAAAGGGCGCGATCCGCGAGAAGGACAACTCGCAGACCACCGATTACGACATTGCGCCCAACGGCAACCGCGCGGTGTTCTCGGCGCGCGGCGACCTGTTCACGCTGCCGGCTGAGCACGGCAACACCCGTAACCTGACGCAGACCTCGAACGCCGACGAGGACCACCCAAGCTGGTCGCCGGACGGCAAGACCATCGCCTACACGACCGACGTCGCCGCCGAGCAGCAGCTCGCGGTGCGTCCCGCCGAAGGTGGCGCGGAGCGCATCCTGACGCATTTCGCGCGCGGCTTCTTCTATACGCCGCGCTGGTCGGCCGGCGGCGATCGGCTGGCGTTCTCCGACAACGAGCATCGCCTGTGGCTCCTGCCGGTCCCCGGGGGTGAGCCGCTGCAGGTCGCGCAGGACCCCTACAGCGAGATCCACGACCAGGCGTGGTCGCCCGACGGACGCTGGCTCGCCTACAGCATCACGGGCGCCAACCAGCAGACCGGGATCTGGCTCTACAACCTCGCCTCGCGCCAGGCAACTCGTGTCAGCGACCCGCGCGCCAACGACTTCTCGCCGGTATTCGACCCCGCGGGCCGCTACCTGCTGTTCATTTCCACGCGCCACGAGAATCCGACCTTCAGCCAGTCCGAGTTCAACGTCGCGACGCTCAGGATGGATGGCATCTACATCGCCACCCTCAAGCGCGGCGCCGCTTCGCCGTTCGCGCCGCAGTCTGACGAGGGCGTCGGGCCGCCGGAGGAGGAGCAGGCCAAGGCGGCTGAGTCTGGGGAGGATGAGGCGACGCACGGCGAGGAGCAGGCGGGCCGCAAAGAGAAGCCGCAGGCGAAGAAGGCGGCCAAGCCGCTGGAGATCGACCTCGACGGGCTGATGGCGCGCGCCGTACCGCTGCCGATCCCGGCGGCGAATATCACCGCCCTGAACATCGCAGGCGACAAGGTCTTCTACCTCACCACGCCCGACCAGACGATCTCCGGCCCGCTGCCCGGCGACAAGCCCGTCCTGCATGTCTATGACCTCAAGGCGCGCAAGGACGCCGAGATCGTCACGGGCCTGAGCTCCTACACGCTGTCCGCGGATGGCAAGAAGTTGCTGTACAAGCTCGAGAAGGACTATTACATCGCGGCCGCAGCCACCGCCGCCGGGGACGCGGGCAAGGGCAGGAGCGATGCCGGCCCCAAGAAGCTCGACCTGTCGCACATGCGGGTGCTCATCGAGCCCAGGCAGGAGTGGGCGGAGATGTTCAACTCGGCGTGGCGGCTCGAGCGCGATTTCTTCTACAGCCCGAAGATGAACGGCGTCGACTGGGGCGCGGTGCGGGCCGCATACGCGAAGCTCCTGCCGCTCGTCGGCTCACGGAGCGACCTGAATTATCTGATCGGCGAGATCCTCGGCGAGCTCAGCAATTCGCACACCTATGTTGGCGGAGGCGACGAGATGCCCGAAGAGCAGAGGGAGCCGACGGCTTACCTCGGCGCCGACTTCGCGCTCGATGCCGTCTCCGGGCGCTATCGCCTGGCGACGATCTACCCCGGCGACAACACCCGCGAGGCGTACCGCTCGCCGCTCACGCAACCGGGACTCGACCTGCACGCTGGCGACTACCTGCTCGCCGTCGACGGGGTGGAGCTGCGCGCCCCCCTCGACCCGTACAGTCTGCTCGTCGGCAAGCAGGATCGCACCGTGAAGCTGACTGTCGCCGAGACCGCAGACGGCAGGCGACGCGACGTGATCGTGCAGCCGGTGAAGAGCGAGCTGGCGCTGCGCGAGCAGGCCTGGATCGATCACAATCGCGAGGTGGTCGACAAGGCCTCAGGAGGCCGGATCGCCTACATCTACCTCGCCAACATGTCGGCTCTCGGCATGGATGAGTTCATCCGCCAGTTCTACGCACAGCTCGACAAACACGCGCTGATCGTGGACGAGCGCTGGAACGGTGGCGGCTTCATCGACCAGATCGTGCTCGAGCGGTTGCGCCGCGTGCTGGTCGGCATGGACACGAACCGCGAGGGAGCTGCCCAGCCGCTGCCCCAGCAGCTCATCCACGGGCCGAAGATCTGCCTGATGAACCATTACTCGGCCTCGGATGGCGACATCTTCCCGTATTACTTCCGCAAGTACGGGCTGGGTCCGCTGCTCGGCACCCGCACCTGGGGCGGGGTGCGCGGCATCCGCGGCTACTGGGCGCTGCTCGACGGCGGCTACGTGACCATTCCCGAGGACGCCCTCTACGGGCTCGACTCGCAGTGGGTGATCGAGAACCACGGGGTCGATCCGGACATGACGGTCGACGACTCGCCGGCCGATTGGATGCGCGGCGACGACGTGCAGCTCGAGGCGGCGATCAACTACCTGCTGGGCGAGCTGAAGAAGAACCCCGCGAACCTGCCGCCGCCGCCCGCGGCGCTGCCGGCCTACCCGCCGGCGGGAGGCTGAGCGCTCGCCGCGCAGCCGCGGTGCGCGCGGCTTCGCCGTGCGCTCCGCGAGTGCCGCTAATGGCTGGCATTCGCGGATTCTTTTGGCGCTCCCGGGGGCCGGACGGCTAGTATGGTGCGCACCGGACACCGGTTCGCCCGCGACAGCGGTAACCGCAATAACCCCAGGAGAGTGCGATGGAGCGGCGCATGCCAGGCCGGAATTTCCTGTTCGTTCCGGGACCTACCAACGTGCCCGACCGGGTGCAGCGGGCGATGGTGGTGGCGATGGAGGACCACCGCTCCTCGAAGTTCCCGGAGCTTTCGACGAGTGTCCTGAATGACCTCAAGAAGGTGTTCAAGACCGAGAGCGGACAGATCTTCCTGTTCCCGTCCTCGGGTACCGGCGCCTGGGAGGCGGCGCTCACCAACACACTCTCTCCAGGCGATCGGATCCTCGCCGCGCGCTTCGGCCAGTTCAGCCATCTGTGGATCGACATGGCGCAGCGCCTCGGCTACGACGTGGAGGTCCTGGACGTCGAGTGGGGCGAGGGTGTGCCGCTCGGGCGCTACGAGGAGATTCTCAAGGCCGACAAGCGCCATCAGTTCAAGGGCGTGCTCGCCTGCCACAACGAGACCGCCACCGGTGTCACGAGCGACATCGCCGGAGTGCGCCGCGCGCTCGATGCGGCGGGACACCCGGCGCTGCTCTACGTCGACGCCGTGAGCTCGCTCGCCAGCATCGATTTCCGCATGGATGAGTGGCAGGTGGACCTGGCCGTCAGCGGCTCGCAGAAGGGTCTGATGCTGCCCGCCGGGCTCGGCATCCTCGGGGTGAGCCCCAAGGCGCTCGCCGCGACGGCAGGCGCCAGGAGCAAGCGCTGTTACTTCGATCTCGCCGACATGATCAAGGCGAATGCCAGCGGCTACTTCCCCTACACGCCACCGCTGCCGATGCTCTATGGCCTGCGCGAGTCGCTTAACATGATCTTCGAGGAGACGCTCGAGGCGATTTTCTTCCGGCATCACTACCTGGCCGAGGGGGTGCGTGCGGCGGTGCTCGACGGCTGGAAGCTCAAGCTCTGCGCCAAGGCACCGCAGTGGTACTCGGACACGGTGAGCGCCGTCGTCGTGCCGGAGAGTATCAACGGCGCACACGTGATCGACGTCGCGTTCCGCCGCTACAACCTGGCGCTCGGCGCGGGGCTCGCCAAGGTGGCCGGGCGGGTGTTCCGCATCGGGCACCTGGGCGACCTCAACGAGCTGATGCTGATGGGCGCGCTCGCCGGCGCCGAGATGGCCATGCTCGATGTCGGCATCAAAGTGGCCCCGGGAAGCGGCGTCGCCGCGGCAAGCAACTACTGGCGCAGTCACGATCCGATACCGAAGCGCAAGGTCAGCCGCGAGGAGCAGTTCTACGGCTCGCACTCGACCGGCTCGATCCAGGGCTGAGGCAGCCGGGCGCGCACCGCGATGGCCGAGCGCATCGTGTTTCTGGACCGCGCGACGCTCAAGGCGCAGGTGCGGCGCCCCGCCTTCGAGCACACCTGGGCCGAATATCCAGTGACGGCTGTGAGCGAGCTGCCGCAGCGGCTCGCCGCAGCGACCATCGCCATCACCAACAAGGTGCCGCTGCGCGAGGACACGCTGCGCCGGCTTCCCGAGCTGAGAATGATCGCCGTGGCGGCCACCGGCTACGACGTCATCGACGTCGGCTACTGCAAGGCGCACGGCATCGCGGTGGCCAACATCCGCAACTACGCCGTGCACACCGTCCCCGAGCATGTCTTCGCCATGATCACGGCGCTGCGGCGCAACCTGCTCGCCTACCGCCGCGACGTCGAGCACGGCCGCTGGCAGCAGGTCGATCAGTTCTGCTTCTTCGACCATCCGATTCGCGATCTGCACGGCTCGACCCTCGGCATCATCGGCGAGGGCGTCCTCGGTCAGGGGACGGCGCACATCGCGCGTGCCTTCGGCATGCAGGTGCTGTTCGCCGATCACGCCCCGCCGAAGGCCCCGGGTGTGATGTTCACCCCGCTCGAGCGCGTGCTGGCCGAGAGCGACGTGATCTCGCTGCACGTGCCGCTCACCGCCGAGACGCGCCACATGATCGGCGCTGCGGAGCTGCGCCGCATGAAGCGCACCGCGATCCTGATCAACACTGCGCGCGGCGGGCTGGTGGACGAGCAGGCGCTGGCGCAGGCGCTCAGCGAAGGGGTGATCGCCGGGGCGGGCTTCGACGTCCTCAGCCAGGAGCCGCCCAGGGAAGGCAACCCGCTGCTCGAGCTGCGGATGCCGAACTTCATCCTGACGCCGCACGTCGCCTGGGCGAGCGACGGCGCGATGCAGTTCCTCGCCGATCAGCTGATCGAGAACATCGAAGCCTACGTCGGTGGCCGGCCGCAGAACCTCGTCACCTGACGCCCTGCCGCGGAGGACAGGGACCGCCGGTCCCTGCCCTCCCCGGG
>JASHTN010000244.1 GCA_030040525.1 Gammaproteobacteria bacterium
AGCGCTCGCCCGCCTCTGAGACGCAAGCCCTGGTCCGCGTGCCGCGGCGCCGGCCGCCCGTCGCGGCCGCCGGGGCTAGCCGCCGGTGATCTTCCCGAGCAGCCGCCTGGCCTGCACGAAGTCGGGGACCAGCAGCAGCGCATGCTCGAGCGCATCGCGCGCGCCGGCAGGATCGCCGTGGTCGAGCAGATCGCGCCCGAGCAGCAGGTAGGCCTCCGGAGCGCCCCAGCCCGGCACACGATCCGCGGCGCGTCGCTCGCTTTCGAAGGCGGCCGTCGCCCGGCGGAGCTTGGGCAGCGCCCGCTCGCGGTTGCCGCCCTGTGATCCCGACAGCTGGTAATCGCTCATGGCGTCGAGCAGCAGCACGCGCGGATTGTCCGGGGCAAGCCGCAGCGCCTGGTCCATCTCGTGGCGCGCGCGCAGCACCGCAAGCGGCGCGTAGCCACCGCCGAGCTCCGCGGGCGCGACGCGGCAGGCGGCCTGCAAGGCCAGAGCCTCGGCAAAATCGCCCTGCGTCGCGAGCGCCGCGTCCAGACTCGACACGCAGCGTGCCGCGAACGCCGCGCCCGAGCCGGCCGGATTCGCCAGCAACGCCTGCCGCCACGCGAGCAGCCCCGTGTAGTAGTCATGCAGCCTGTCGCGCGACTCGTCGGCCGCGAGCGCCGGCGCGAGCCGCGCCAGCGCGCGCGCATCCTCGGTGTAGTAACCGTACTCGATGCGGCTCTCGAGGTCGCGCCAGGCTTCGCCCGTATCCTCGGCCTGCGTCCGCGCGGCGGCGGCGAGCAGCGATAGCGCAAGCAGTAGAATGGTGGCCCGCATGCCCGCCGATACTACTGCAACGACGCCGACTGCCGCGCGCCCGGATGCGGCAGCGCTCATCGACATCGGCATCAACCTCGCGCACGACAGCTATGACGCGGACCGGGCGGCGGTGCTCAGCCGGGCGCGCAGCGCCGGCGTGGTACAGCTCGTGGTCACCGGCTCGAGTCTCGCCGGCACGCACAAGACGCTCGGGCTGGTGCGGCAGCAGCCCGGGCGGTTGTTTGCCACGGCCGGCATTCACCCGCATCATGCCGGGGAGCTGACCGAGACAGCCGTCAGCGAGCTCGCCGAGCTCGCGCGCCGGCCCGAGGTGGTGGCGGTCGGTGAGTGCGGGCTGGATTACTACCGCGATCTGGCGCCGCGCGAGGCGCAGCGCCGCGCTTTCCATCGCCAGCTCGAGCTGGCCGCGCAGGTGGGCAAGCCCGTGTTTCTCCACCAGCGCGACGCGCATGCGGACTTCGCGGCCATCCTGCGCGAGCACGGTGCGCAGCACCGCGGCGTTGCGCACTGCTTCACCGGCGGCGGCGAGGAGTTGCGATGTTACCTCGAGCTGGGACTGGCCATCGGCATCACCGGCTGGATCTGCGACGAGCGGCGTGGCGCGCACCTCGCCGCCCTGGTGCGCGAGATTCCCGGCGAGCGGCTGCTGCTCGAGACCGACGGGCCCTACCTGCTGCCGCGCGACCTGAGTCCGCGCCCCGCCTCGCGCCGCAATGAGCCTGCGTATCTGCCGCACATCGCCGCCACGGTGGCGCGCGCGCGAGGTGAGTCTCTCCAGGCTCTGGCGTCGGCGAGCACTCGAGGGAGCCGGGAGCTCTTCTCGATAACTGATTGTTCTGATCATTCAACCTAGGGGCGAATCCATGGATCTCAAGCACCTGAGCGCGCACATCGGTCGCACCTGGGAGCAGTCGGTCGTCGACCGCCTGATCGCGTACGTGCGCATTCCGAACAAGTCGCCCATGTTCGATCCGCAGTGGGAAAGCCACGGCTACGTGGAGCGGGCGGCGCAGCTCATGGCGGAGTGGTGCCGCGCGCAGCCGCTGCCCGGGATGCGCGTCACGTTGCAGCGCCTGCCCGGGCGCACGCCGCTGCTGCTCGCGGATATCCCTGGCGAGCTGTCCGGCAGCGTGCTGCTGTACGGCCACATGGACAAACAGCCGGAGTTCACCGGCTGGCTGCCGGGACTCGGGCCGTGGGAGCCGGTGATCCGCGACGGCAGGCTCTACGGCCGGGGCGCTGCCGACGACGGCTATGCGGCGTTCAGCGCGCTGACCGCGATCGCAGCCCTCAAGGCGCAGCAGGTGCGCCTGCCGCGCTGTCTGGTGCTGATCGAGGCATGCGAGGAGAGCGGCAGCGTGGATCTGCCGGCGCACCTCGCGGCCCTCGGCGACTCGCTCGGCGAGCCGTCGCTGGTGGTGTGTCTGGATGCCGAGTGCGGCAACTACGAGCAGCTGTGGTGCACGACCTCGCTGCGCGGCAATCTGGTCGGAACCCTCACGGTGCGCGTTCTGACCGAGGGCGTGCACTCGGGCATGGCAACCGGCATTGCGCCTACGCCGTTTCGGATCCTCGAGCAGCTGCTCGCACGGCTCGAGAATCCGGTGACCGGTGATCTGCTGCTCGATGAGCTGCACGTGAATCTGCCGCGTGACCGTCGCGCTCAGGCCGTCGTGGCCGCCCAGGTGCTCGGCGGCGAGGTCGCCGGGCGGCTTCCCTGGGCGCAAGGGGCGCAGCCGGTGTCCAACGACCCGACCGAGCTGCTCATCAACAGTACCTGGCGCGCGACACTCGCAGTCACGGGCGCCGACGGCCTGCCGGCGGTCAGCTCCGCCGGCAACGTGCTGCTGCCGGAGCTCAGCCTGAAACTGTCGCTGCGTCTGCCGCCCACCTGCGATGCCGGCCGCGCGGCGCAGGCAGTGCGCGAGGCGCTCGAGCGCGATCCGCCCTACGGCGCCCAAGTGCGCTTCGAGGCGGGAGGGGCCACCGGCGGGTGGAATGCGCCGACTTTCGCGCCGTGGCTCGAGGAGTCCATCGGACGTGCCTCACGCGCGGTCTACGGCCGCGAGGCCATCCATCTCGGTTGCGGCGGCACGATTCCCTTCATGGGCATGCTCGGCGAGCGCTTTCCGCACACCCAGTTCTTCGTCACCGGAGTCCTCGGGCCACACGCCAACGCCCACGGCCCCAACGAGTTTCTGCACCTCGAGTACGCGCAGCAGCTGACCGCCTGCGTGGCGCTGGTGCTGGCGGATCACGCGCGGACGCTGGGCTGAGCCGCCGCCTCAGCGCATGTCCGCCATGTAGCTCGGCTTCACCGCTTCCTTCAGCCGCCGCCAGCCGGCGGCCAGCGGCTCCGCGCCCTCGTCGGTGGCGTCCCAGCCGCCCGGCGGAAACTCCGCGCGCAGCGCGTCGATCATCAGCGTCCATTTCGGCAGACCCTTCGGAAAGCGCCCGCGGCGCGTGAACACGATGCGTCCCTCGACCGGCACGTCGCCGGCCACCGCTTTGACCGCGGCGACCCGGTCGTAAAGTGCGCTCTGCGGATTGGTGAACGTGAAGCGGCGCGCCCCGTCCATGACGGTCCACTCGGCCATCTGATCGCCGCCGAAGATATTGCCCTTGACGTCGCGCAGATCGATGACCACGACGCCGCGCATGGTGAGCAGCAGGAAGTCCACGTGGAAGCCCCCGCCCATGCCGTCCGGCACCAGGGTGTCGATCAGATGCTCGGTGGCACCTCCGGTGACTGCCAGGCGCAGCGCGCGCCGCGCCCGGTACTGGCGGTACCAGCGCCACGCCCATGACAACCCGAAGCCGAGCACGGCGGCGACTGCGATCAGCACCCAGGCGGTCGGCGTCAACCTGCTCAGTTCGTTCACGGGCGTCTCCTCAGCCCGCGAGCGCCGCGCGCAGCGCGTCCAGGCTCGCGTCGATTTCAACACAGCTCACCGGCCGCGCGAACAGCTGCGCGAGTGGTGCCGGGACGGCCACCGGTTGGCCGATCAGCGGCTCGACGATCTCGCGGAACTTGGCCGGATGTGCCGTGCCCACCAGCACCCAGCGCCCGCGGCTGCGCTGCTCCGCGGGCAGGCGCTGCCAGGCCTCGGCCGCGGTCGCGGTATGCGGGCACCACACCTGGCCCAGCTCGCGGTAGCCGCGGCGGATACGCTCGCGGATCGCCTCATCGCCGACGCTCACGGCGCTGACCGCGGCGCGCAGTCCCTCGAGCTCCGGAAAGAGCGTTCGCAGCCGCTCCATGTTGCTCGGGTCGCCGACATCCATCGCCGAGGCGAGCGTGGCGACGCTCGGGCGCGGCCGCCACTGGCCGCTCTCGAGGTAATCCGGCACCGTGCGGTTGGCGTTGTGCGCCAGCACCACCGCGCCAATCGGCAGTCCAAGCCGGCGCGCCCACAGACATGCGAGCGCGTTGCCGAGATTGCCGCTCGGCACCACGAACGAGGCCCGCTCGCCGTGCGCCCGCCAGGTCGCGAGGCTCGCCGCGGCGTAGTAAACCGTCTGCGGCAGCAGTCGTCCGAGATTGATGCTGTTGGCCGACGACAGCGCGCCGCCCGCCTTGAGCTGGGGGTCGACGAACGCCTGCTTGACCAGCCGCTGACAGTCGTCGAACGTGCCGCGCACCGCAAGCGAGCGTACGTTGCCGCCCCAGCAGGTGAGCTGGCGCTCCTGGGTGGGCGACACGAGCCCTTTCGGGAACAGCACCGCGACCGAGATGCCCGGCCGCTCATGGAAGGCGGCCGCGACGGCCCCGCCGGTGTCCCCGGAGGTCGCCACCAGGATGGTGAGCGGGCTCGATGCGTTGCCGCGCAGCCGCGCGAAGCACGCGGCGAGGAAACGCGCCCCGAAGTCCTTGAATGCGGCGGTCGGACCGTGGAACAGCTCGAGCAGCGCCAGCCGGCCGTCGCGGGTCAGCGGCACCAGCGGGGCCGGAAAGCTGAAGGCCTCGCGCGCCAGCTCCGTGAGCGCGGCGCCGAGCGGATCGCCGGCGAGGAACGGTGCGAGCAGCGGCACGGCCACCTCAGGCAGCGCCGCAGCGCCCGCGAAGTCGGCCGCCGCGAGCTGCGGCCAGGCACACGGCACGTACAGTCCGCCGTCGGGGGCCAGTCCCTGCAGCAGCGCGGCGCTGAAGCCCGCGGTAAGCGTGCCGTCGCGCGAGCTGCGGAACAGGAACTCGCTCATCACGGCTCGACCAGGTGCGCACCGTCACTGCCGAGCCCGACCAGCCAGGCATCGGTGCCGAGCCGGTGCGCGGCGAACGCGCTCTGCATGGCGGCGAGCACCGCGGCGGCCGTGCGGCTCTCCGCCCAGGCGAACATCGAAGGGCCGGCACCGGAGATCGAGCAGCCGAGCGCGCCCGAGTCCATCGCCGCCCGGCGCACCTGTTGAAATCCCGGAATCAGCGCCTGGCGCTGCGGCTCGATCACCACGTCCTCGAACGAGGCGCGGATCATGTCGAGATCCTGGGTGTAGCAGCCGGAGATGAAGCCTGCGAGATTCGCCGTCTGCCAGACGAAGTCCGACAGCTCGACGCTGCGCTTGAGGATCGCGCGCGCGTCGCTCGTGGCGAGGAACATGTGCGGGTGGACGATCACGGCGCGGATGTCGTCCGGCACGGGGATACGCTTGACGCGCGGCTGGTCTATCCCGACGGTGAGCGCCAGCCCGCCGTAGAGCGAGGGCGCGATGTTGTCCGCGTGCCGCGCGCCGCTCGCGACCGCCTCGCCCGCCAGCGCGCACGTCAGCAGCTCCGGCCGCCCGAGCGGCGCAGCCAGCAGCGCGTTGGCTGCCACGACCGCGGCAACCGCGGACGCTGCCGAGCCGCCCAGTCCCGAGCCGAGCGGAATGCCCTTGTCGATCTCGACCGTGAAGCCGAACTCCGGCCGCGCCGTCTCCTGCAGCGCGAGCAGTGCCTGCCCCGCCGTGTTGTTGGCCGCGGCGCGCGGCAGCTCACCGGCGACGCCGCGCACCGCGCGGATCTCGACGCCCGGCGTGCCGCTGCGCGCCACCGTCACCCGGTCCCCGAGCGCCTCGACCGCGAAGCCGAGGATGTCGAAGCCGATCGCGACGTTGCCGACTGACGCCGGCGCGAATGCCGTCGCGCGAGTCAAGCCGCCGCCGCTCACAGCCGTGCTCCCAGGTACGCCGCACAGCGCAGCAGATCGCCGAACACCCCGCCGGCGGTCACTTCGGGGCCGGCCCCCGGACCCTGCACGATCAGCGGGTTGTCGCAATAGCGGCGCGTCGCAAAGCGCACGATGTTGTCGGTGAGCGCGATGTTGGCAAACGCATGCTGTGCCGGCAGCTCGGTCAGTCCCACGGTCGCCTCCCCCGCCGCGGTCAGCCGCCCGACGTAGCGCAGCACGTTGCCGCGCGCGCGCGCCGCCTCGAGCCGGGCGCGCATCGGCGCGTCGTAGCGCGGCAGGCTCGCCATGAACTCCGTCATCGATCCGCCCGCGAGCTCGGTCGGCACCAGGCTCTCCACCTGCACGTCCTGCAGCTCGAGGTTGAGTCCCATCTCGCGGCCGAGAATGATGAGCTTGCGCGCCACGTCCGCACCCGACAGGTCATCGCGCGGATCCGGCTCAGTGTAGCCGCGCTGGCGTGCCTCGCTCACGATCGCCGAGAAGCTCCTGCTGCCATCGTACACATTGAAAAGGTAAGCGAGTGTGCCGGAGAAGATTCCCTCGATGCTGCGGATCTCATCCCCCGTGCCGAGCAGGTCGCGCAGCGTGTGCACGATCGGCAGTCCCGCCCCCACCGTCGCCTCGTACAGGTAATGGGCGCCGCCGCTGCGGCGCGCCGCCTGCACCTGCCGGTAGTACGCGAGCGCGCCGCTGTTGGCCTTCTTGTTGGGCGTCACGATATGGATGCCCGCCGCCAGCCAGTCGGCGTAGCGCGCCGCGATCGCATCGCTCGCCGTGCAGTCCACCAGCACCGTGTGCGGCAGGTAATCCACCCGTACGTGCTCGAGAAACGCTGCGACGTCCGCCGCCGCGCCGCCGGCCTCGTAGCGGCCGAGCCACTCGGCGGCCTCGAGCCGCGGCTCGGCGAGCAGCATGCGGCGCGAGCCGAGCACGCCGCGCAGCCGCAAGTCGAGCCGGAATGCCGCGCGCAGTCGCTCGGTCTGCGCCGCCAGCTGCGCGAGGAATACCCGTCCGACGCTCCCCGGTCCGATCACGCCGATCGACAGCGTATGCGGCGACAGGTAGAGCCCGGCGTGCACCGCGCGCAGCGCGCGCGTCGCGCTGCGCCCGTCGACCACCGCGGAGATGTTGCGCTCGGAGGCGCCCTGGGCGATGGCGCGCACACTCACTCCGGAGGTGCCGAGCGCGCCGAAGACCTTGGCCGCGATACCGGGCGTGCCGGCCATGCCGTCGCCGACCACCGCGAGAATTGCCAGATCGGAGTCGACGTCCACATTCTGGATCTGCCCCTCGGCGAGCTCGCGCTCGAAGGCGCGCCGCGTGATGTCCGCGGCGCGCTCCGCCTGCTCCTGCGGGATCGCACAGCAGATCGAGTGCTCGGAGCTGCCCTGCGAGATCAGGATGACCGAGATGCCCTCCTCGCGCAGCGCGCCGAAGAGCCGGTGGGCCGTGCCCGGCACGCCGATCATGCCGGTGCCCTCGAGATTGATGAGTGCCACGCGCTCGATGCTGGTGATCCCCTTGACCGGCAGCGCCGAGGCCGGCCGCGCGCAGATCAGCGTGCCGGCCTTCTCGGGCGCGAAGGTGTTGCGGATCCAGATGGGGATGCCGTCACCGACGGCCGGCGCCATGGTCTGCGGATGGATCACGCGCGCGCCGAAGTAGGCGAGCTCCATCGCCTCGTTGTACGAGAGCGAGTCGATGACGGTGGCATCGGGCACCCGGCGCGGGTCGGCAGACAGCACTCCGTCGACGTCGGTCCAGATGTGGATCTCGGCGGCGCCGAGCAGCGCACCGAAGATCGACGCCGAGAAGTCGCTGCCATTGCGGCCCAGCGTAGTCTGCACGCCGCGTTTGTCGGCGGCGATGAAGCCGGTAATGACGAGGGTGCCGATGAAGTTCCCCGGCACGAGCGCTTCAAGGTTCGCGCGCGACTGCGCCCAC
>JASHTN010000245.1 GCA_030040525.1 Gammaproteobacteria bacterium
GCGTCCACGCACCGAGCCGCAGGTAGCGGTCCGCGAAGTTCTCCCCGGGCGCGAACGGAAAGGCGGTCGAATCGCAGATGTAGTCCTCGGGGACACCGGCACGGGCGAGGAGCCCGCGCCCCTCGCCGCGGTCACAGAACCAGGTGGGTCCGGCACCGCGCGCGCGCAGCTCGGCCACGAGGCGGCGCTGCGCGCGGCTCAGCCAGTAGGGCGTGCGGCGGCTGCGCAGCAGGTAGAGCCGCCCGACCGCACGGTGCTGCGCCAGCAGCGGCTCCGACCAGGGGCCGGAGGCGATCACGTCGACGCGCCGCCCGAAGCGCGCCCGCAGCCGCTCGAGCAGCACCGTCAGCAGCACCATGTCGCCGAAGGCGCCGCAGCGCATGACGAGCGGCGGCAGCTGCGCGGCGCGGCGCGCGGCGGCCGCCCCTGATGGGGTCGGCGCTGTGCTCATGCCCGTGGCGCGAGCGCCGCCCGCGCGACGCCGTACAGGCGTCCGAGCTCGCGCTCCATCTCGTTTTGCAGCGCCTCGAGCGCCGCGCCGTCGGTGGTGCGCGGCACGTAGCGCGGCGGGCCGAGTGCGATCGCGATGCGCGCGAACGGCATCGGGATGACGAACCTGTCCCACTTCACCCGCCAGGCGCGCGAGGCGGCGAAGGCCATCGGCAGAATCGGACGGCCCGACATCTGTGCCAGCAGGATTGCGCCGGGCTTGAAGCGGAAGCGCGGGCCGCGCGGCCCGTCGGGCGTGATGACCGGGGAGATGCCTTCCTTCACCAGCGCCTGGTAGTAGTCGCGCAGCGCGCGCGCGCCGGTGTGCGTGGAGGAGCCGCGGATCACGGCCGCGCCGAACCGCCGCACCAGCATCGCCCCGAGCTCGCCGTCCACCGACGGGCTGATGAGCCAGCCCGCGGTCAGCCCGCGCGCGCGCTGCTCGATGAGGTACTTGCCGCAGTAGAGCTGGTGCTGGTGCCAGTAGCACGGCACCAGCGACGGCGCGCGCGCGAGCGCTGCCGCGAGGTGCTCGGCGCCCTCGACGCACACCACGCGGCACAGGCGCCACCACAAGCGGATGACCCCGACACCGAGCGGCACCGCGGCGGCGTACAGCGCCCGCCGCGCGCGCGTCATGCGACGGTGCGAGTGCGTCACCGTGCGGTACAGAGTGTTGCGCAGCTGCCCGTTCTCGCCGCTCATGGCGCCAACAGCTCCTCGAGCCGCCAGGCGCGCGACTCGACGTGCGCCACCGGAACGCTGGTCATGACACAGGCGGCGGCGCCGGCAAAGAGTCCGAGCCGCTGCGCGTAGAGGCGCTGGCCGCGGCATACTGCGCCCGCGGCACTGAGCTCGATGAGGCGCGCCTCGGCAAGCTCCGCGCCGACCGCCTTCAGCGCGGCCTCGCGCGCCGCCCAGTCGGCGAGGCGCGCCGCGGTGCCGAATTCGAGGTCGAAGCCGACACGGCCCTGCGCAACCGCGGCGCAGCCGACCCAGGGACCGGAGTGCGAGATGCTGAAGTCGGCGCCGCCGGGTGAGCGCAGCCGCGGCTTGCCGTCCTGCGGAAACGCGAGTTGCCCGGGGGTGAGTGCACCGCCGCCGAGGCAGCCGAGCGCGCGCAGTGCGAGCGCAATGCCGGCGAGCGTCGCGGCCGCGTGCCCGGGGTGCGCGCGGACCTCGAGGCGCTTCGCGTACGGCAGCCGCGCGGCGAGCGCTTCGGCAAGCTCGTGCGGCCACTGACCGCGCAGGTCCGAGTGATATAAGATTAGGCTTTGGCTTTCAACAGCTTGCATGACCGTCGCTGCGACCGCGAACTCTGCGCCGCCCGAGGCGGAGCTGCAGTTCGACATCGGCTCCACGGAGGACTCCCTGGAGCGAATGATCGAGTTGTTTGCCCGCCATGGGGACACTTATCGCGTGTTCGTGCCCGCACGCGGATCTTATACCTATGTGATCCATCACCCCGACGACGTGAAGCGGGTGCTGGTCGGCAATCACCGTAACTACACCAAGGGCGTGGGGCTCGATCGCGTCCGGATCCTGCTCGGCAAGGGCATCATGACCAGCGAAGGCGAGCTGTGGAAGCGCCAGCGCTACATGATGCAGCCGTTCTTCCACCGCCGCGTGATCGCGCAGTTCGCCGGCCTCGTTGCGCAGGCGAACGACCGCTTCCTCGAGCGCTGCGCGGGGCTCGCCGCGCGCGGCGAGCTCTTGAATCTCACCGACGAGATGAGCGAGCTCACCCTCGGCATCGTGCTGCGCTCGATCTTCGGCCGGGATCTCGACCGCCTGACGCAGCAGCTCGGCGGCAACCCCTTCGAGGTCGTCACCCGGGAGCCGGCGCGCGACCTGCAGTTCGCGTTCCGCTTCCGCTCCCTCACCAAGCTCGTCGCGCAGCTGATCGCACGGCGCCGCTCCGAGCCCGCGGAGGAGCACTTCGACTACCTCGCGATGCTCATGAGCGCGCGCGACAAGGACAGCGGCGCACCGATGGGCGAGCGCGAGCTGATCGACGAGATCATGACGCTGATCGTCGCCGGGCATGAGACCACGGCGAGCGGACTGAACTGGACCTGGTACCTGCTGTCGCAGCACCCGCAGGCCGCAGCGCGGTTGCACGCGGAGCTCGACGCGGCGCCGGAGCTGCCGGCGCCCGAGCTGGCGCGGCTGGAGGCGCTCGCCTGGACGAATCAGGTGGTGAGCGAGGCGCTGCGGCTCTATCCGCCGGGCTGGCTGCTGTCACGCCGCGCGATCGAGGCGGACGTGCTCGGCGGCTATCCGGTGCCGGCGGGCGCCAACGTGCTGCTGCCGCTGTACCTGCTGCACCGGCATCCGCGATTCTGGAAGGATCCGGAGAGCTTCCGGCCCGAGCGCTTCGCCTCCGAGCACGAGGCCGAGCGGCCGCGCTTCGCCTACATGCCGTTCGCCGCCGGTCCGCGCCACTGCATAGGGGAGACCTTCGCCCTGTACGAAATGCTGATGCACCTGTACAAGGTGGCGCGCCACTATCGGCTCGTGTACGTGCCCGACAAACCGCTCGAGCTCGAGGCGCAGATCAACCTGCGCACGCGCCACCCGCTGCACATGAGGCTGGAAGCCCGCTGATGCCCAATATCGCCACGCTGACCGGGCTGCTCGAGCAGCATCGCACAGCGCAATGCCGCATCACCTATCTCGAAAGCGAGAGCGACGCCCGCGACGTGTCCTTCGCCGAGCTCTACGAGCGCGCGCTCGGGATCCTCTATCACCTGCAGCGCCTCGGCGCGCGCCGCGGCGACAAGCTGATCCTGTTCCTCGCCAGCAACGAGCAGTTCATCGATGTCTTCTGGGCGGCGATCCTCGGCGGCATGGTGCCGGTGCCGGTCGCGCTCGGCATCAGCGACGAGCACCGCATGAAGCTGCTGCGCATCGCGCGGCGCCTGGGTCGCCCCTACCTGTACACCGAGCGGCGCTCGCTCGAGCGCGTCGGGGCGTTTGCCGCCCAGGCGGGCGAAGCGGAGCTGTTTGCCGGGCTGCGTGCCCGCACCTTCCTCGTCGATGACCTCGACGACATCTCGCGAGCCGGCAGCATCGAGCGCGCGAACGCCGACGACCCCGCCTTCATTCAGTTCTCCTCCGGCTCGACCAGCGAGCCGAAGGGCGTGGTCCTCACCCACGGCAACATCCTCGCCAACGCCCGCGGTGCGACCGAGGCGGCACGCTTCACGCCGCAGGACGTGAGTCTTTCATGGATGCCGCTCACCCACGACATGGGCCTGATCGGCTTCCACCTCGTCATGCTCTTCAACCGCATCCACGCGCATCTGATGCCGACGGAGCTCTTCATCCGCCGGCCGCTGCTGTGGCTGCAGCTTGCCGCGCGGGTGCGCGCCACGATCCTCTGCTCGCCGAACTTCGGCTACAAGCACTACCTCAAGGTGCTCGGCGAGCGGCCGCT
>JASHTN010000246.1 GCA_030040525.1 Gammaproteobacteria bacterium
GCCCGTAGCCCGATCGCGCGACTCATCGTAAATGACGCTGTGCACGATGCTGTCGGGCCGCAGCGTCAGGTTGCCGGTCGCCTGCGCGGCCGGAAGCGTCGAGCTGACGCTACAAAAGTAGGAGGCCGTCGAACAGCCGCGCTCGCAGGGGCCACAGTAGTGGCACGGCAGTCGATTCCCAAGCGGCTCGGTCAGTACCGCTGCCCGGGCGATCGTCAGATAGCGCTCTGGATAGCGTGTGCGGATGCGCTCCCGCAGCGCCTGCTCGACGGCGGTCAACTCCATCGGCTTCTGAAAGATTCCGTCCGGGAGATGCGCGAGACCCAGGGGCTCACCGCTGATGCCCACGAAGCGCTCCACGTAGTCATACCACGGCTGAATATCGGCATAGCGGATCGGCCAGTCCACGCCAATGCCCTCACGGGCGTTCGCTTCGAAATCCAGGTCGCTCAAGCGGAAGCAATACCGTCCCCACATCAGCGACTTGCCGCCTACCTGATCACCGCGTATCCAGGTGAACGGCTTCTCTTCAACGTACGGACTCTTCGAGTCTTTAAAAAAGAAATGCAGAACTGATTCATTGAGGCCGGAGTTAATGCGCTGCTGGATGAAGTAGTCCCTATCGAGCAGTTCATGATTGACGGACCCAAGGTGCGCAAAGGCCCACGGCGGACGGTGCTCGGTAATGTAGTCTTTGCCGTGCACGATGCTGCGTCCGCGCTCGAGCACGAGCGTCTTCAATCCCTTCTCAGTGAGCTCCTTTGCCGCCCAGCCCCCCGAAATTCCCGATCCGACGACGATGGCGTCGTACTCTGTGGATATTGCAACGGAAGAAAGATTCATCTCTGTCATAGGGAGCCAGCTCCGGCGAGGACCCTAGCGATCGAGGTACACCCGCCATATTACCTCACCACTCTGGCGGCCCCCGGCTTCAGCTCTCCAGCTGACCTCGTACCATCCAGGCTTGCTCGTGGTGGGAACCGTCAGCTTACGGTTGACGGGATACGCACTGTTTGCCGGGAGTGGAAAAATGGAATACGGCGCCTTTTCCAGCCATCCATCTGGCAACACCGCACGCAGTGTCACGTTCTGAGCAGCTTCCGTATCATTACGAAGGAGCAGAGGCATCTCAATACTCTCGCCCGGCCTCATGCTGACCTCGGGAATCGGCAGGAGGTCCGTCAACCTGTCCAAGGCGTGCGCCTTCCAGAACGCACGGTAGAAGTGCCATGGACCGCCGGGTTCGAGCGAGACTGCGCGATGCGTTTCTGTCGCAACTCCTGGAGGACGCACAAATGCGATGGGGGCCGCGGTGATTCGCTCAAATACATCCCCCGCTACCGTGCCGCCGACTAAGGATTTGCCCAGTACAAAGCGAGTCGGAACTTCAAACGCCTTGAAGTCCCCGCGTTCCAGGGCTTCCTTGCCGATAGCCCCCTCTTGCGTGAGGTAAAAACTCAACTCCTCCGCACTGAGGCGAGCATAGGGCACACCTTTTGCCGGCGACACATCGGTGTTTGAGTAGGCGGGCCCCGCGCCCTCCAGAAAGTTCTTGCGATACGGCGATGGCAATAGCGGTTTAGGCCACCAATAACCCAAAGCGTCGTAGGCATCAGAAAAGTAGTAGATCTTCTTCGGTTGCCAGGGATGTAGACCCTCCGGAGCGCGCCCGACCGAGGCATTGTTAGCGCTGGCAGTCTGTTCGGCGAATGCGCTGCTATCGCCGGCGAGATCAAACGCTTCGTTCGCGATGACGGAGGCCGCCTGATGGTCCGCATGGTTTTCCCCTGCCACCGGCAAAGGCAACCAAGTGATAATCACTTCAGGTCGCGTCAGGCGAACCAATCGAACGACTTGACCAAGAATTGAGCCATGGTCCATGTACGCGAGCGAGCGCAGAACATCGTTGGAAGGCGTGTCATGCGCGTCCAGGAACCACACGTTGGTCACACCGAAGCATCCCATGGCGCGCCGCGCTTCGATCTCGCGCTCCGCCCCAAGAGCACCCCCCTGTGCACTGCCCACCGCGTCACCCCCCGCATCTCCGCGGTTGGTGTAGACAACGGCGACCCGACGATGTTCGTCAAAAATCGCGCGCGCCAGATAACCTGCGACGTCTCCGGTTTCATCATCTGGATGAGCTATGACTAGAAGGATATCCGCTTTATAGCGCTCATCAGATCGAGGGTACTCGGGCGCGGTCATCGGCTCGGATGCCTGAGCCGCGAGCGCGAGGAGCAGGAACAACCACATTGCCTGCGCAAGCCGCTGCACTGCGTAGGGTTCGAGTCTGCAAAAGGTGCCTCTACTCAATCCCCTACTCCAGTCCGGGCGACCACTTCAAGGCGATATCTCCGCGGCCAATAAAAATCGCAATGGAGCAAGAGCGGCTTACACGACCTTCTCTGTCGAATCATTTGCGCCTTGTGATCGCTTTTGCTGAGTTGCCCAGAGCGATTGGGCCCTGTCAGCGGGATCCCGCTCTTCTGGCATCGTAGCAATAGCTACCACGGTCGGCGATGAGCGAAAAAGCAAGGGTGGTCGGTGCTGTTTCGCTTGCCGGTGAGGCGGCCGACTCCGAGGCCTCCCGAATTGTGTGCGCCGGTTACAAGCTTAATTCAGCTGAGCGACAAAAAGTGCCTTTCTTGATCAGAAACGCGACAGAAGAAGCTGCACGAACGGCCCTCGTCCCAAGCGCCAGGCGCCCGCCTAATCTGCCGTGATATAAACTGTCTTGTCCGCTCGCGGTCGAATGCCACCAGACTGCGAACCGGAAATTGCACGCCGGCCGGGGCATCGCCGGGCGCGCCCAGGTACACTTGCGGCACCTCGTCGCTGTCTACGTGCCCCGTGTTCCGGAAAGTGACCTGCACGTCCAAGCCGCCAGCGGAGGCCTTGGCGATTTCATGCCGGCTCTTACTTGAGCAGGGCAGCCGCCTGTTCCGGCACAAGGTCGCGCTGCGCTTCGGCGAGCAGCTCATAGCCGACCATGAATTTTCTCACCGTCGATGAGCGCAACAACGGCGGATAGAAGTGCGCGTGCAGCACATACGCCTCGGGCTCTGCCCGGCAGTCAGCGTCTGCGGGAATCGACGACGATCCATCGGGTCACTCCTAACGAAATAACATCCTGACGATGGGGTAAAGGATCCGCGAGCATCGGCGAGTCCGCTACCGAGTCGTGAACCGGTACATGATCGTGCTGTGGTAAGTCTCTCCGGGCTTGAGGACCGTCGAGGGGAAGTCAGGATGATTGGGCGAATCCGGGAAGTGCTGCGGTTCCATGCAGAACCCATCGTGAACCGTGTACCTCCACCCTCCCTTGCCGGCGATGGATCCGTCGAGAAAGTTCCCCGTATAGAACTGCAGCCCCGGCTGATCCGAGAGCACCTCGAGCACCCGACCGGACTCCGGCTCGTACACCGTGGCATCAAGCGCGAGCGTGCCGGCGGGCGTAGTCAGAACCCAGTTGTGGTCATAGCCGCTGGCGTTGCGTAGCTGCTCATCCTCGCTCCCGATCCGCTCACCGATCGCGTGGGGCTGCCGGAAGTCAAACGGCGTGCGCGCCACCAGCCGCTGCTCTCCGGTCGGGATCAGCATGCGGTCCACCGGCGTGAATCGATCGGCGTTGATCTGCGCCCTATGCCCGAGCACATCTCCCTTGCCGCGCAGGTTGAAATACGAATGCTGGGTGAGGTTCACCACGGTGTCCTTGTCGCTGGTCGCCGTGTACTCGAGCCTGAGGGCGTCGTCCTCGGTGAGCGTATACACCGCTTTGACGCTCAGGTTCCCAGGATAGCCTTCTTCGCCATCGCGGCTCAGGTACGTGAGTGTCAGCTGAGGGCCTTCCGGCGTCACTTCGGCTTTGACCGCGGTCCAGACGACCTTGTCGAACCCAATGACTCCACCATGGAGAGCGTTGGGGCCATTATTGGTGGCGAGCTGATAGTCGGCTCCGTCGAGGCGGAAACGGCCCTTCGCGATGCGATTGCCATAGCGGCCGATCAGGGCGCCGAAGTAAGGACCGTCCTTCAGGTACCCCTCGAGCGTGTCATAGCCCAACACGACATCCGAATAATGGCCCTGACGGTCAGGAGCCATGAGGGACGTCACGATGCCCCCGTAGGTTGCGATTCTCGCCTCCATGCCGCGACGGTTGCGCAGCGTGTACAGCTCGACGGGCTCGGCTTCGAGTGTTCTTCCGAAGGCGGTGTGAGTGATGGTCGCGGGAGCTGCAGGGTCTGTCGCGGGATTCGTCGGAGGATGCCCCGCCGACAGGAGTGTGGCGTGAATCCGCCGGATCTCCTCAAGCGGGATTTTCATGATCTCACGGTCGTACGTAATGAGGCCATTCTGCTCGCCCTCGACATCAAACGGCTGGGTGTAGATGGATGCCGTGAGCCCCTTTGCTTCAAGCTTCCTGAGGGAGTCAAACATGGCGGCGTAGCGGGCGGCGAGGCTCTCGCTGCCAGCCTGCTCATAGCCCCAGCTGGGCGTATCCGGATTCCTCCAGATGTGGCCCTTGACGAACACCCCGATTCCGCCGTATTCGCCGAGCACCAGCGCTTTGCTGCTATCCTCGATATGGAGGATCGCCGGATCGGGATAGGAGTGAATGTCCGTAAGGTCGCTCGACGGTCCGGCGGACCCGGCGACCTCTACCGAATTGCCGTTCTCCAGCATGATGCCGCCACTCTCCCCGTTTAAGAGCCTCGACGGGTCCAGCTGTTTGACCCGGGACTCAAGGCGCTCCTGGTCGTAGGCACCCCATCCCTCGTTGAACAGGACCCACGTCGTGATGCTGGGATGGTTGTGCAGCTGGACGATGTTGGCCTCCATCTCGGCCTCAAACTGCGAGCGCGCCCGAGCATCCGGCACGTCATCGCCGCCCGGCGGCACCATGTCCTGCCACACGAGGATGCCTAAGATGTCGCAGTAGTAGTACCAGCGTGCCGGCTCGATCTTGATGTGCTTGCGGATGGTGTTGAAGCCCATCGACTTAATGGTCTGAATGTCTGATTTGAGCGCCGCATCCGTGGGTGCCGTATACAGGCCGTCCGGCCAGAAGCCCTGGTCGAGCACGCCGAGATTGTAGGTATAGCGGTCATTGAGATAGATGCGCTCATGACCGTTTCGATCCTTCCTGACCTCGACCTTCCGCATCCCGAAGTAGCTTCCCACCTGATCCAGCGGCACGCCATGCTTGAGCAGGCGCACTTGCAGGGGAGAAAGATAGGGATCATCGGGCGACCAGAGATGAGCATGAGGAACCATGAGCGAAAGGCGCTCATTCGGTTTGCCCGTGACCTTTGCGTGATCAGTGGAGACTTCCACCGTAAAGCCCTCGGCGGCGTTGCTGCGCACCTCCACCGTGAGAGCGCGGTGATCGACGTCCGGAGTCAGCACCAGCGACGCGACGTAGTTCGCCGGCACAGTCTCGAGCCACACCGTCTGCCAGATCCCGCTCGTCGCGGTGTACATGATTCCATGAGGTTTCAACGCCTGCTTGCCATGCGGGTTGGGACCCACTTGTGTGGGATCCCAGACCTTCACCTCGACGTCATTGTTGCCATGTTTGAGAGCCGCGGTAATGTCGAAAGAGAAACTCTCATAACCGCCAGCGTGGTGGCCAACCTCCTGGTCGTTGACCAACACCGTGGCCTCAAAGTCTACGGCACCGAAATGCAGCAGCACGCGTTCGCCGGGCTTGACAGCCGGGCGGCGGAAGGTCCGGTGATACCAGAGGTTCTGGTTGGGGAGGAGCGGCTTCCGGACGCCCGACAATGCGGACTCGATTGGGTACGGGACCAGAATCTTCCCCTGGTATGCACCCGGCGCAGAAGCATCCTTGTCGGTTATCGCGTATTCCCACAAGCCGTTGAGGCTCTGCCACTGCGGGCGAACCAGCTGTGGGCGCGGATACTCGGGCCAGGGTCCCGCCGGGTCTACCTGCGCAGCCCAACGCGTCATTAGGTTGCCCTCGACGGGATGCCAGGATAGCGATGCCGCGTCCGCGCTGTACATTCCGGTGGCGGCAGCGCAGGCAGCCAGCCAGAACGCCGCAATGTGCACCTTCACCGTGCTACCCCCTCGGCCCCCGGCACATTCCGCAGTGTACTGGCATCGTAAAGCGGCCAGGTAAGATTACGGGTCTGTTTCTGTAGGATTGCGGTCAATCAGCAACGGGCGCCAAGTGACACCATGACGTCTCCGCGTCGCCACCCATCCACATACCCTGACCGCCCGCGCGTCGCCCTGCTCGTGGAGACCTCGCTGGCCTCCGGCAGGGACATTCTGCAGGGAATCTCACGCTATGTGCGTGAACACAAGCCTTGGGCTCTGTACCA
>JASHTN010000247.1 GCA_030040525.1 Gammaproteobacteria bacterium
CGAAACTGCGCAGGCCTATGCCTTGCGTCCTTGGGTGCAAGCGTGCCGCGCAAGGCGGGTCGTTCGAATACGTACTTTCAGCAGGCGGATTTCGTTCGTGACGCGAGTCTCGCGCCCGTAGATACACTACATAATGGGGGCTGACGGCCCCGGGGAATCCGCACGGGGCGGGAGGCTAGCGGTCGCCTCAGGGTTGCGGCGCGGGAAACGGCATCTGCATCTCGTGGGCGATGTCACGTGCCAGCGGGTGGAGCTTGACCTCGTCCATGTTGGCGAGCAGGGCGAGCGCGAATTTCTCTTTCGGGATCATGAACAACAGCGTCGAAGTGCCCGGCTGGCCGCCGTCGTGCTCGATGAACCTGCCGCCGTCCCACACTATGAAGCCGAGCCCGTACGGAAGCGGGCCGTGACTGCTCGGCGCAGATGCCACCCACATCTGCGCGAGCGCGCCGGCTTGCAGCAGCTTGCCGTCGAGCAGCGCCTGGGCGAAGTGCACCAGATCCTCCGCCGTCGTGACGTAACCGCCACCGGGAATCTTGTAGCTGCTGTCCATCAGTGCCGCATTCTTCACCTGACCGTCGATCTTCTGATAACCGCGGGCACGGTGCGGCACGATCTCGAAGACGTCATCCACGAACGTATGCGTCATCCCGGCTGGCTCGAGCACGTGCGCGGCGACGTAGTCCTGAAAGCGCTCGCCGGAGGCGCCCTCGATCGCACAGCCGACGACGGTGTAGCCGTAGGTGCTGTACTGAAAGCCCGTGCCCGGCGTGAACAGCAGCGGATCGCCGGCAAAGATCGCGAAGCCGTCCGACATCCACCTGTAGTGATGCGTGCTCTCGATCTCCCCCGGGTTGTAATGGCGGATGCCCGAGGTGTGGCCGAGCAGCTCGCGCGTGGTGATGGGCCATTGCTTCGGGGGGAACGGCGCACAGTAGGTCTGCACCGCTGCGTCGAGGTTCAGCCTGCCGGACTCGACCAGCGTCATGGCCGCGACCGCGGTGATGGACTTGGCGATCGAGCCGGTGCGGATCAGAGTCTCACGGGTCGCCGGGACCGAGTTCTCCACATCGGCGGTTCCGAACGCGTTCGAGTAGACCATCCGGTCGGCCTGCAGGATCGCAACCGTGAGCGCCGGTATCTGCTGCGCGTGCATCGCGGTCGTGATGAGCCGCTCGAGCCGCGCGGCGTCTGTCCGCGCCGTCGCCCCGTGGGCGGTGTCGGCGGCGCTGCTGCCGGCGGGCGCCGCGCTCAGCAAGGCGAGCAGCATCGCGCCCAGAGCCGGAACTCTCCTCTTCATGGCATCCCCCTTGCGGTTGTTGTGCCAACCGTCCGCGCAGGCAGCGGCGGGCGGGCGCGGGTTCAGGCGCCGCGCAGCTTGCGGCGCTCCCTGACCAGCGCCTGCATGGCGCGCGCCGCCGGGTCACCGAGGCTGGCCAGACCTTTTATCACGCCCTGTACGTCGGCGGCGCCGCGGTTCTGACTGACCTTCCACTTGCCGGTCAGCTCGCGCAGCTGAATCTCGAATCCGACGATGGCGCGCAGCATCTTGCGCAGGTACTCGGGCGGCGCATCCGACACGCGCCAGCGCTGGGCAAAGCGCCGCTCGTGGCGGCTGGTGAGCGCCCGCAGCAGCTGCCGCAGCCAGGCCTCGTCGTGGTGCCAGGTGAGTGCGCCGCGCGCGTGCACTACGGCGTAATTCCAGGTCGGCACCACCTGACCATGCTCGCGTTTCGAGGGGTACCAGCGTGGCGAGATGTAATGCTCCGGCCCATGGAAGATGGCGAGCACCTCGGCGCCGTCCGCAAGCTGCCGCCAGAGCGGATTGGCGCGCGCAATGTGTCCGCGCAGCGCGCCGCGGCCGGCCGCGGCGGCGAACAGCAACGGAACGTGATTCGCGACGATCCCGTCCGCGGTTGCCGCGACGAGCGTCGCGAGCGGATGCGCGCTCATCAGGGCGCGCAGGACCGGGACGCGCGTTTCGCTGAAGTCGGCGGGAACGTACATGGGCAAGCTGCGGCGCTGCGAACCCTGGGCGCACGCCAGGCGCGCGCCCTCGCTTCGGGTCTGCTCAGTCCGACACCGCCATCCAATGCGTGTCGCGCTGCATCTCGCCGGCGAGCGCGGTCAGGTCCGCGCCGCCGCCGCGGCTGAGGAGGGCGATGCTGCCCTGCTCTGCCGGCACGATGATCCCCGTCATGCCCGCTTCGCTGAAGGTTTCGCGGTGGCTCACCGGCTCGTGCCGCAGCAGCATCACCGTGGCAGGCCCGCGCGCGGTCTCGAGCACCAGGTGCGGCACGTAGTGGCCGCGGAACCAGCAGCTCTGCGCGTAGACGATGCGCTCGGAGGTCAGATCGAGCTGCACGCCCGACTTGCGCAGCACCTGCTGGATGCCCGCCGCGCTGACCTGCTCGGTGGCGAGCCAGCTCTGCGGCTCGCCCTGCACGTGGACCACCACCTGGTGCGCGAGCGTCTCTCCCGGAAGCAGCAGCCACACGGCGAGCGCCGCGCAGCTTGCCAGCACCACGCTCGCCGCCAGCGCCCACCCCCGCCACACCGGCCGCGGCCGCCGGGTGCGCAGGCGGCTGATGTCCGGCGGCTCCTGCAGCGCGCGGCGCAGGTCGGCCTCGAAGCTGCGCATCGCGCGCTGCCACGCGCCGCAGTCGTCGCATCCCTCGAGGTGCTCGGCGAGCTCCTGCGGTACGTCACCGGGCGCAGCCCCGATCCGCAGCCTGGCGTCCTCGCAGATCACGCCGGCTCCTCGCGCGTGGCCGCATCCGGCATCGGCGCCGTCCCGCAGATCACCCGCAGCTTGTTGCGGGCGCGGAACAGGCGCGTCAGCACGGCGGTCGGCGACAGCCTGAGCTCACGCGCGATCTCCTCGGTGGAGAAGCCGCCCAGCACCTGCAGCACCAGCGGCTCGCGGTACTCGAGCGGCAGCTTCATGATGGCATAGCGGAGCATGAGCAGCCCGTCGTCGGGTTCCACGGACAGGGCTTTGTCGGGTATCTCCAGGGCGTCATCCAAGCACACCAGCTCCAGGCGCTTGCGTTCGTAGAGCCGGGCGTGCTCGCGCCTGACGATGGTCAGGAGCCAGGCACGCGCAGCCGCCGGGTCCTTCAGGGCATCGCGCGACCGCCACGCCCGCAGCAGTGCCTCCTGCACGATGTCTTCGGCGATCGACCGGTTGCGCGCCAGCCATTGGGCGAAGCGCAGCAGGTCCGGACGCATCGTCTCGAACAGCTGTGTGACGGCCGCACGCGCGTCCGGTCCACGGAGCCGCTCGCCGATAGAGGAGACCGGGGATGGCGACGGAGAATTGCGCATGGCGGCTTTGCGGCGATTATACGCACGGGGCCTCAGGGCGCCCCGCAATAACGCGGTTGGCTGCCCGGTCTGCTCGCTCGACTGCCCAAGCCCACCCAAGCCAGGAGTTCCCGTGAAATATCTGGTGCAATGGCTCATCGACTGGCCCCGCGGGGTCGCCGGCCACTTCGGCTGGCTCGCGCCGCTCTTCGCCCGCATCACCGTGGGCTGGGTTTTCCTCTGGAGCGGCTGGGGCAAGCTCAGCGATCTGCCGACCGTGGTCCAGAACTTCATCGGCTGGGGCATCCCGCTGCCTCACCTCCTCGCTCCGTTCGTGTCAGGCGTCGAGTTCCTCGGCGGACTGTTCCTGCTGCTCGGGCTCCTGAGCCGCATCTCCGCGGGCGCCCTCGCTGTCACCATGATCGTGGCCATCCGCTCCGCCAAGTGGGCCGACGTCGACTCCCTCGAGACGCTGCTCGGCTTCGATGAGTTCGAGTACCTGGCACTGTTCCTGTGGCTGGCGATCGCCGGCGCTGGGGCAGTGTCGCTCGATCACTGGCTGGAGCGCTGGTTTGCCCGGTCGGCAGGCGTCCCCGGTCAAGTTCAGGGTGCAGAAAAGGCGCCGGCGTAAGAAAATAGCGCGACGCCCGGTCTGCTGACCTGACCGGGCTGGTGCCCGGTAGTAACCACTCCACTTCATTGAGGACTATCCAAATGCGTAAGCAAACCTCCGGCGTGGCCCTCGCGACAGCAGCTGCCATGCTCTTCGGCGCCGGCTTCATCGGCACCGCCGCGGCGGCGGACGCTCCGGCTGCGGCGCCAGCGACCATCCACTGTCATGGTGTGAATCAATGCAAGGGACAGTCGGCCTGCAAGAGCGCCCACAACTCCTGCAAGGGACAGAACTCCTGCAAGGGCAAGGGCTTCCTCGAGATGACCCGCAGCGACTGCCAGGCCGCGCACGCCAAGATGAAGGCTGACGCCGGCAAGTAGACCTATTCGGCAGGTAGACCTGTTCAAGGAATGTAAACCGATCGACACGATCGGTCGTTGAACGGGAAGCGCGCCGGGACGCTCGGGCGCGCAGATCAGCCCGGTGCGGCGCGGGCAGCCAAAGCCACCGCACCGGGTTTTCTTTGGTCCGAAGCTTCAGCCCGCCGGCACGCCGTCGAAGAAAGCCACCACGCCGCTGTCGAGCGAGTACTCGGCGCCGACCACCAGCAGACCGTCACGCTCGATCGCCTGCTCGAGCACCTCCGAGCCGTGCCGCAGCTGATTGGCGGACATGCGGATGTTGGCGCGTACCGCGTGGCGCACCAGCTCCTCCGGGCCGAGCGGCTCCTCGCGATCGAGCAGGCCTTCGACGGCCGGCCGGATGCGGTTGACGATCGAACGGAGGTTGCGCGACTGGTCCTGCGAGGGACGCCGCAGCTGCTCGAGCGTCGCATGAATCGCGCCGCAGTCGGAATGCCCCAGCACCACGACCAGGCGTGTGCCGAAGGTCTCGGCGGCAAACTCAACGCTGCCAACCTGAGAGGGCGCGACGATGTTGCCCGCGACGCGGATCACGAACAGATCGCCGAGTCCCTGATCGAAGACGATCTCGGCCGGCACGCGCGCATCCGAGCAGCCGAGCACGATGGCGAGTGGATCCTGGCCGCGGGGCAGGGCGCGGCGCCGCCCGGCACCGCTGCCCCCCGAGCGCAGGTCCTCGACGAAGCGCGCGTTGCCGTCGCGCAGCGCGGCGAGTGCGTTCCTGGCGGAAATCACGGCGCGAATATAACCGATCGCATCGCCGGGGCCGGCGCGTCAGCCGCGGCGGCGCACCCCGCGTGTCGGCCGGGCGGCAAGCGGATTCTCAGGCCAGTAGTGCCGGGGATAGCGGCCGCGCAACTCCTTGCGCACCTCGGCGTACGCGCCGCGCCAGAAGCTCGCGAGGTCGCGGGTCAGCTGCACCGGACGGTGTGCCGGGGACAGCAGCCGGAAGGTGACCGGCACGCGGTCGGGTCCGAGCCGCGGGGTGGTCTCGAGCCCGAACACCTCCTGCAGCCGCACCTCGACCGCCGGGGCGTCCTCGCCCCGATAGTCGATGGGAATGCGCGAGCCGCTCGGCACCGTGAGGTGCGCCGGGGCCTCGCGCTCGAGCGCGCGCTGCTGCTCGAAGCTGAGCTGTGCGCGCAGCGCCGCGACCAGCGGCAGGCGCGCAAGCTGCTCGCGGCGGGTCACACCGTCAAACCACGGCGCCAGCCATGTGTCGAGGCTCGCCTCGAGTGCCGCATCGCTCAGATCCGGCCATGCGCCCGGGGCGCGCGCGCGCGCGCCTGCAGCACCGCGCACGAAGGCAATGCGCGCCTGCAGACCGCGGGCTTCGCGGTCCCAGGGAAGTGCGGCGATGCCGAGCTCGCGCACGCCGGCGAGCATGGCTGCCAGCACGGCCTGCGGCGCGGCGTCCGCGAGCGGCCCCTCCTCCAGCACCAGCGCATCGAGCAGCAGCGTGCGGCGTGCGATCACCGCCTGCTCGCGCGCGCTCCACGCCACGGAATCGACGCGCCGGATGCGAGCGCCGAACTGCATCATCAGAGAGGAGCGCTCGAGCGGCGCCGCGAGCCGGATGTGCGCCTCGCGCTCGCGGTCATCCACCTCGACGGCCACGATGAGCTCGCTGCGTGCCAGCGGTTGCGGGGCGGCGAACACCGCGCCGCGGCCGTTGGCGAGCGTGAAGCGGCCCGCGCCGCCCGCGCGCCGCCGCCCGATCCGGTCGGGATACGCGAAGGCCAGGAGCGCGCCAGGCTCGACCGTGGTGGCGGACGAGCCCGTGCCGGAGGGGCGCTTGGCGAGCTGTCGCTC
>JASHTN010000248.1 GCA_030040525.1 Gammaproteobacteria bacterium
CGTTGCCGCCGCCGAGCACGACATAGTCCGGCTCGAGAGCGGCGGAGAGACCCGCGACCACGTCCGCAACCGACTTGCGCCACTTGCGGTTGCCGCGCCGCTCGCGTCCAGCCTCGCCGAGGTAATCCTCGAACGTGCGTCCGTGCCGGTAGTGCATGTGGGCAATCTCGGTAGGCTCGAGGGTGCCGTCGATGATCAGCGTGGCGCCGAGCCCGGTACCGAGGCCGAGAAACAACATCCGCCCGCCGCTGTAGCTGCCGATCGCCTGCATCGCTGCATCGTTGATCACGCGCACCGGCTTGCCGAACGCCTTGTGAAAGTCGTAGCCCACCCAGCCGCCGCCGAGGTTGTGGGGCTCGGCGGCGATCCGGCCGCGGAACACCAGGCCCGGATAGCCGATCGACACCGCGTCATAAGCCAGCCCCGCGGCGAGCGCGCGCACCCCGCGCACCATGCGCGCCGGGGTCATTGTCGCTCCGGAGGGGAACTCGCGGATCTCGCCGCGCGCATCGATCCGCAGCTTGATGTGGGTGCCGCCGACGTCGATCACGAGGATGTGACGGGGAAACGCCTTCCCTGGGCCTGTCCGGCGTGCTGGCATCATGGATATTCTCCCCGCAAACGTGGCCGTGGGTCCACCGCGGCAGCCCCGTCGGCCCGTCGCACAAGGAGTGGTCAGCACCGCCCCGGAGTGGGTATAACTCGCCCCGTAGCGCAGGCCCGCCGCGCTGCGGCGCACCTGCGGGTGTGGAGAAACGGACATGCAGCACACTCTCATCCTGGTCACGCTGGCGGCTGCCCTGGCGTGCGGCACCGCAGGTGCGGACCCGGGCATCTCCAAGGTCATGGGCTCGATCGAGGTGTCGCCCGGCCAGCACGCCGGCGACGTGAACACCGTCAACGGCTCGATCCGGGTCGGCGCCAATGCGGTCGTCGGCAAGGTCGACACCGTGAACGGCAGCGTCACGCTCGAAAGCCACGCGACCGCGGCCTCGCTCGACACAGTCAACGGCTCCCTGAAAGTGGAAACGGATGCACGCGTGGCCGGGCCGGTCACCACGGTCAACGGCTCGCTGCTGATCGAGGACGGGGCGGATCTCGGCGCGGCGCTCTCGAACGTCAACGGCGGGATCCGCATCGGTGCGGCGCACCTCGGCGGATCGATCGAGACCACCAACGGCAACATCACGATCGGCGCGAATGCGCACATCGACGGCGGGATTCATATGAACGCCGACACCAGCTGGTGGCATTTCTTCTTTTTCGAGAGCCTGCCGCGCGTCGTCATCGGCCCGGGCGCCGTGGTGCGCGGACCGCTGCACTTCGAGCGCGCGGTCAAGCTCTATGTCAGCGACCACGCGAGCATCGGACCGGTGACCGGCGCCACCGCCATCCGCTTCGCGGGAGCTAATCCGCCGGATTGACGCTCGGCGTGGCGGGGCAGGCGCGCGGGCGGCGGAATCCTCCGATCCCGCCGCCCGCGGTGGCCTGGGACACATTCGAAGGTCAGTGAGACGCGGAGGCACTCACCGCGGCCTGGCCGTTGACACCGGTCGAAGCGCCGGCCGGTCCACCGCCGACGCCGGCATTCGTCGAGCCGCCGAGCGCCGCGCTGGTGTTGAGCGTCGACGGCTGCGACGTGCTGGTCTGCGTAGCCGTCTGCGTGTTGGCGCTGCCGGCAACGGCGCTGCGCGTGCCTGCCGACGCACCCTCACTCACCTTGCTGGCGGTGGAGTCGGCCGCAGAGGTGCTGGTCGCACTCGCGCCGCGCGCGGTGGCGCTCGCGTTGGCAGCGGTCTTGTCGGCGACGGCCGCGGCACGCGTGCCAGCGCCGGCCGTGGTATCGGTACCGGCCCTGGTGTTGATACCGGCCTTGGTGTTGGTACCGGCCTTGGTATCGGTGCCGGCCTTCGTGCTGGCACCGGCCTTGCCGCTCACCGCGGTGCTCGCCGAGGTGTGCGTCGCGCCGATCCGGTCGAACCCGCCCGCTTGCGCCCCGAAACGGCCGCCGAACGAGGCACCGCCGGCGGCGTGCAGGCGCCCGCCGACCTGTGCATGAGCCGCGCCCGCTGCGCCCAGGACGGCGGCGATCGCAATGCTCGCCAGGAACTGCTGCGTCTTCATGGTCAGTCTCCTCTTCGGGCGTGGTCCATCCACGGCCCTTCGATGAGTACTACGACGCAGCCCCGGAGAATCTTCCCTGCGCGGTGCGCAGACTTCGCGGTGGCGCTGTTTGACTTAAGCCGCGCTCGAGTCAGTCCGCCCGCAGCCGGACCAGCGCCGGCGGCGGGCGCAGATCGGCGCCCACCAGCCCATAGCCGTAGACCGGATCGGCGCCGTGCGCAGCGTGGCGGACGGCGCGCGCGGCGAGATCCGCGAGCGCGGCGCGCGCCCCGCTCTCGTCCGGCGCTTGCAGGCCGAGGGCCAGGAGTCCGGCGACGAGCGGCGCGGCGAACGACGTGCCCCGCACCACGACGTAGCCCTGCGGCGATTTTGCGGCCGCCATGTCCGCGCCCGGCGCTGCGAATTTCACCTGCGGACCGCGCTCGGCTTCCGCCAGCACGCGTCCCCGGGCATCGACCGCCGTCACCCCGATCACGCCCGGCCAGGCTGCCGGATACAACGGCGGGGCGGCCGGACCGTCGTTGCCCACAGCCGCAACGATCAGGTAACCGCGCGCGATCACACCGGCCACGATCCTCTGCAGCAGGTTGTCGGGCGGGCCGACCAGGCTGACGTTGATGATCGGCACCCGCTCGCCGACCAGCCAGGCGAAGGCCTCGGCCACCGCGTCGACACCGCCACCGGCGGCGGCGTCGCAGAACACATCCGCCGCATAGAGCGCCGCGCCGGGCGCGGCGCCGTGGAAGGCACCGTCACGGCCGACCAGGAGCGAGGCCACCGCCGTGCCGTGGTTGTCCGGCACGAGAGCGCCGGCGCAGCCGTGGCGATGGATGACGAGGCCGCGGAATGCGGCGTGGCCGGCATCGACGCCGCTGTCGATCAGGCCGACCCGGGTCGTCTCGGCGGCAGCGGGCGCGGCCTGCTGCGGCGGCGGCGCTGCCTGAGTGTCCGCCGGCGCCGCGGGGCTCGCGGGCTGCGCCTGCCCGTCGCTGTCGAGACGCAGCAGCGCACTGCTGTCGAGGTAAATGTGGTTGAAGTCGTAGACGCCGGCTGGATTCACCTTCTCGAGCGACTTGAGCGCCCGTGCGGTGTTGCCCGGGGTATGCAGCACCGCGATGCGCAGCCCGAGCGGCCCCAGCGCGAGCTCGCGCAGCTCGGTGAAGCCCGCGGCCGTGGCGGCCGCGAGCGTCGCGTCGTCCGGGGACAGCAGCAACACCTGGCCGCGGACGATCGGGTTGCCGTGCGGATCGGCCTCGAGCACGTCCGCATGACGCCGCAGCAGCTCGCGGATGCGCAGCTGCCGCAGCTCGCTGCGCGTCTGCTCATCGAGGTCGGCCGGAACGCCGTTCCCGGACAGGAGATCCGGCACCGCCGGTCCCGGAACGCCCAGCGCCGGCAGGTTGGGCAGCCGCACGCTGGGGAGGCCCACCTGGGCCGACACGGCCTGCGCCGCGCCGAGCAGCACCAGCGTCAGGGTCATTGCGCGCATGCCGACACCTTAAGCGAGTGTGGCCGCGCTGGGAACAAATGGAAGAAAATCGCCCGCGTGATCGTCTCCTCGACATAGCATGCCCGCGCCCGAGGCCGACCTGCGCGCCGGGCTGATCGCGCTGCTGCCGCGGCTGCGGCGCTTCGCGCGCGCGCTGTGCGGCAACACGCACGACGCGGATGATCTGGTGCAGGTGGCCGTCGAGCGCGCGCTGACGCACGCCGCGCAGCTGCGCCCCGACTCGCAGCTGGCGGGTTGGACGTTCGGCATCCTTCGCAACGCCTGGATCGACGAGCAGCGCGCACGGGGGCGGCGGACCCGGTTGTTCGCGGCTGCGGAGTCGGGCGAGAACGTGGCGGACCCGGCGCATCCCCCGCCGTCGGAGCTGCTGGCGGTGCAGGCTGCGCTGGCACGGCTGCCGGACGAGCAGCGGCTGGCGGTGGCGCTGGTACTGATCGAGGGGCTGTCGTACAAGGAGGCGGCGCACATCATGCAGGTGCCGATCGGAACGCTGACCAGCCGCCTGGCGCGCGGCCGCGAGACGCTCAAGGAGCTGCTGGCGTGAGACACCCCGGATGCAGGCGATGACGTTCGACGACCAGACGCTGATGGCTTACGCAGACGGCGAGCTGGATGAGGCGGCGCGCGCCGCCGTGACCGCAGCGATGGCCGCAGACCCGCAGCTCGCGCAGCGCGTGGCCGAGCACCGTGAGCTGCGCCGGCGGCTGCAGGCAGCGTTCGAGCCGGTGCTCGCCGAGCCCCCGCCCGCGCGGCTTCTCGCGAGCGCGCGCGCTGCGGGCGTCCCCGGCCGTGTCATCCCGCTCAAGCCCCGGGCGGTGCCGCGCTGGTCCTGGCCGCAGTGGGCCGCGATCGCGGCGAGCCTCGTGATCGGCGTGCTGTCGGGCGCGCTGCTGCTGCGCCCCGGCACGGGCGCGGGCCCGATCCTGGCACGCAATGGGCAGATGCTCGCGGGCGGTGTGCTCGCGAGCGCGCTCACGAATCAGCTCTCGGGCACGCAGCCGCCGAACGCCGCGGTGCAGATCGGCGTCAGCTTCCGCACCCGCGACGGCATCTACTGCCGTACGTTCGTGCTGCAGGCTGCCGCCGCGCTCGCCGGCATCGCCTGTCGCGAGCGCGGCTCCTGGCAGCTGCAGGTGCTGGCGCAGAGCGAGCCCGGCCGCAGCGCCCGCGGCGCCTATCGTCCGGCCGCCTCGAATCTGCCGCCTGCCGTGGCGCGCACGCTCGATGCGCTCATCGCCGGTGAGCCGCTCGATGCCGCCGCGGAAGCCGCGGCACGCACGGGCAACTGGAGTCGCTGACCGCCGGGTGCGGGCGGCCCCTGCGGCCGCGCCGCAGCGCGCCCTTCAGTCGTCCCAGCGCGCCGCGAGCTGCGCGCGTGCCGCACGCCCGGCCTCGAGATCCGTAGCGTTGACGATGGCGAGCCGAAAGCCGCCCGGCGGCATGGCGTGCGCGGCCGCCGGGCGGTCGGCGTGGAAGGTGATCTGTACGCTCGTCACGTGCGGCATGGCGCGCACCTGCGCCACGAGCTGCGCGGCCGGGTGGCGGTACTCGCGGCCGTGCGGTGCGAACAGCACCACGCTGTAGCCGTTGACGCGCTCGCGGTCGGCGAAGCTCCAGACGCCGCGCTGGTACAGCCCGACGACCGCCTCCAGCCAGCCCGGCCCGTAGAGATCCGGCCACTGGTCGGCAAAGCGCAGGTGCGCGTCGATGATGCGTCCATCGATCGACTCGAGGTTGAGCATGCCGGTGTAGCCGGACAGATGCCGCCCGATCCACTCTCCGAGGTAGGACTCGAGCGGCCGCCGCGCGCCGGCCTCGATCGTCCAGTGCTCGAAGGTGCCGTCGGGGCCAGGCGCGCCGAGACAGTGCCGCCACCAGCTCACGTTTCCTGCCACCACCGCGGCGTCGGTACTCACGTGCTCGCCCTCGAGCAGCGTCATCCAGAAATGCCCGGAGGTCAGGTGGCGCTGATAGTCGCTGCGATCCGCGAGCACGCGGGCGCCGACCGCCATGCCGCGCAGGTTGACGATGGGCTT
>JASHTN010000249.1 GCA_030040525.1 Gammaproteobacteria bacterium
TCTTCCTCGGCGAGTGTCAGTGATGTCGAAGTGGTCAGCAGGATTGCTGCCGACAGCAGCAAAATCAATTTCTTCATTTCGGCTATCCCCGCACAGGTTGGCAGCCGCGAACGGCTGGGTGTTTGTTCTGCGAGGCGCACTATACGCTGTTCGATCGAAGCAACGTGCGCGTGTCACGCCGCCAGTCAGGTACGCGCGGACTCCAGCCACCGCGCCATGAGAGGCCATAGGCCGGCTGCGACCAGACACCCGCCGGCTTCACGGCCTCGATCATCCGCGAAGGTCGAGCGGTTTCGTGCCATTATCGCGACCATGCTTACTGCCTATCCCGCCGCAGGCGCTCCCCGCACGGGCAGCAAGCCTGTCTGGATCGACCTGCTGCAGCCGACGCCCGAGGAGCGAGACCGCATCGCCACCGAGTACGGCCTGCGGGTTCCATCGCGCGAGGCGCTGCAGGAGATCGAGTCCTCGAGTCGCCTGCGAGCCGAGGGCCAGGTGTTGACCCTCAGTATGCCGCTCGCCGTGCCGCAGGAACGGACCGACCCGGTACCCGCGCCGATCGGATTCATCCTCTCCCCCACCCTGCTCGTGAGCGTGCGTTTCACCGAGCTGCACGGCTTTACCGAGGTGCGCGCGCGTCTCGAGAAGGGCGCTGCGCCCGTGGATAGCGCCGCGGCGTTCGCCGCGCTGATCGAGGTCCTGGTGGACTACCGCGCCGACCTGCTCGAGGGCATCAACGGCAAGATGAGCGCCGTCTCCAAGCGGGTATTTGTCCGGCACATTCCGCGCGGACGTCGTGCCGTCCTCAACGGCGCGCTGCGCGAGATGCTGGCCGCAGTCGGCGCCGCCGGCGAGAGTCTCTCGGAGATTCGCGAGAGTCTGCTCGGTCTGCAGCGCCTCGTCGGCTTCACCTGCGAGATGGCGCACGACTGGCTGCGCCCGGAGATCCAGACGCGTCTCACCACCGCGCGTGCCGACCTCGACTCCCTCAGCGACTATGAGGTGCATCTGTGGGGTAAGATCCAATTTCTGCTGGACGCCATTCTGGGCTTCATCAACACCGATCAGAACGACAGCTTCAAAGTGTTGACCATCGTCTCCGTGGTCGGGATTCCGCCGACGCTGATCGCCAGCATGTATGGTATGAACTTCCACAACATGCCCGAGCTGAGCTGGCGCTACGGCTATCAGTTCGGTCTGGCCCTGATTGTCTTGAGCACGATCCTGCCGGTCCTGTGGTTCAAGTGGCGTGGCTGGTGGTGATGCCAGGCGCAGCTTGCATGAGCATATGGGCCCGGCTCGGCCTCATCGGCGCGATGCTGGCCGCGGCGTCGGTCTGGGCAGACGAGCTGCCGAAGTCCCGCACCGAAGCGCTCGCCATGGAGCGGCAGGACGCGCTGCCGCTGAGCGGCTTTTACGACCCGCCGAGTCCCCTCGTGCCCGCGCCGCCGGGCGCACTGATCCGCTCCGAGCCGTTTACGGGCTATGACTTGCCGCCAGGAGCGCATGCGGTGCGCATTCTCTATCACTCCAGGGCACGTGATGGGCGCGACATCGCGGCCTCGGGAGTGGTGCTGCTTCCCGCAGGAACGCCGCCCGTCGGCGGCTGGCCCGTCATTGCCTGGGCACACGGCACGAGCGGCGTTGCGCGGCAGTGCGCTCCCTCACTGATGCGGGATGTGGAGTATGGCAGCGAAGGGCTCATGCCGATGGTCGCAGCAGGGTTCGCCGTCGTGGCGACGGACTATGCAGGGCTCGGCACGCCGGGCCCGCACCAGTACGACAACAAACTCGCGCAGGCGAACGACGTGGTGTACTCCGTGCCGGCTGCACGTACCGCCGTCCGCTCTCTCGGGGCGCGCTGGGTCGCCATTGGTCATTCGCAGGGCGGGGTGGCGGTCTGGGGCGTCGCCGAGCTAGAGGCCAGCCTGCATGATCCGGACTACGCGGGCGGAATCTCCGTCGCGGGGGACACGGATTTCGACTGGTACGAGCTGCACGACTCGCGCACGTACACGGCCATCTCGACCATGTACTGGCCGCTGACGGCCTTCGGTATCAAGGCAAGCTACCCAAGCTTCGCTCCCGCGCGGCTGCTCACAGCACCGTTCCTGGAGCGCTATCGCGATGTGACCACCAAGGGATGCTGGTATTACTCCTATGCCGCGGCGGCCGAGGTGGCGGGGCAACCGGCAGTTCGTCGCGGCTGGCAACAGATTGCCGAGCTGCGGCGGTACAACGCCGACAGCCGCAGTGCCACCAGACCGATAAAGGGCCCATTGCTCATCCTCGCTGGCGACGACGATCAATCCGTGAGCTTCGCGAACATCAAGAACGGCGTCGCCCGAGCGTGCAGGCTCGGCCTGCCGATTGAGTTCGCGCACCGACCCGGGCTCGACCACGATCCCCTGATGGAAAAGACCATCGACCTGCAGCTCGCCTGGACGCGCGACCGGCTCGCCGGAAAGCCGTGGCGGGGCAGAGCCTGCAGGAATTGACCGGGAGGATCCACGAGGTCCGCCCCCGATTGCTGTGCGTCGACACCCCAATGGGAGCTACGAGCTCTTAAACCGGAGACGATCACATTGACCAAACAGCTTGGCAGACAGATTGCGATCTTGCTATTGGCCCTTGCCTCCCTCGAAGTTGCTGCCGGCGCAGAGCAAGTCATAAGTTCAGCTGTGACTCCGATGGGCGACCAAGTGCCCTACCTGTTGAATTCCGCAGACACGGGGACGCCGCGTTTTGTGCTGATACTATTTCCTGGCGGAAGCGGCATCGTAAATCCGCGCTACGAGCACGGCGTCGTGAAGTACCAAATGGCCGAAAACTTTCTGCTTCGCGCCCGGATATTCATCGTCGATCAGGAGTTTGCGACGGTTGCGATGGATTCAACGGACTCGGAAGCACGCATTCAGGCGGTGGTCGACGACATTCGGAGGAGGATGCCGGCTTCGAAGATCTATCTGGTAGGAACGAGCACCGGCACACTCGACACAATGAAGTTGGCCGGTTACCTCTCCGACAAGATCGACGGGGAAATTCATACCTCAGCGCTCTCGAGTGTTGCGTCGTTCGATGGTCCTGCGTATCGGAATCGCCAGTTGTTGGTGCATCACAAGAACGATGGTTGTCAACTCACCCCATTCGAGGCGGCCGAAACTTCCCACTCTCGCTATGGGACGGAATTGATCGCAATGGAAGGCGGAGTCTCCTCTGGGAATCCCTGCAAGGCGTTCGGCCATCATGGGTTCAACGGGATCGAGGAGGAGACGGTCGCGGCAATCAAGCACTGGGTCAAGCAAGGGAAGTAGCGAAGAACGTGGCGGACCACAGCTTTGCGCCGAAGCGCTTGCGGCGCCGGTGACGGAACATAACGGCACATTGACTGCCTTGTCCGTTCCAGCGTGTAAGCTTGCGCTGACTGGTCCTGCGATCGCACAGACGCATCGACGCGTGCCAATTGTTCGCAACTACCGCCCCGGCGACGCCCCGAGCCTCGTCGCCGTTTGGAACGACAGTTACGCCGGCTACGCGGGTCTCGCGACACGCAGCGTCGAGTACTGGTGTTGGAACGTCCTTGCCCGACCCGGCATGAGCGCCGAAGACATTTTGCTGCTCGAGGCCGAGGGGCAGGTTCTGGGCTACGCCGCGCTGTGGACGCGTGGTACGGTTCTCGACTTCGTCGTGGACCCGGGACAACCACCACGAGCGCGGCGCGCGATGATCAGGCAGCTCCTATCCGCTCTTGAGGAAAAGGCGCGCCAGCACGGTTGGGATAGCATCGACTTCGTGCTGCCCGCGACTGATCGACTGATGGACAAGACGCTTCGTGCTGCCGCCTACCTCGTAGAGCCGGGTCCGTGCTTCATGGTCAGGCTCCTCAATCCGCAGGCCCTGTTGCTGCAACTCATGCGCAGCCCCGAGAGGAGTCTGTCCGCATTGTCGGGGAAGAGCTTTCTCGTTGCGCTAACCCCCGGAAACGATCCATTCCTTCTGCAGACGCGGTTGTTCATTCGCATAGGAGAGACCGTAGCCGTCGAGGACGTGAGCGACACGGCCGATCGTCGCGCCGACTGTGCAGTGCAGCTCAGCATTGGTGCCTTGGCCGAGTTGATCTTCTGTCGCGCCATAGCCAAGGACATGCTGCGGAACTCGCTGATCACCATCGACCCCCCCTCGATGCATGCCGAAGTCTGCGGACTGCTGAGTTCTCTGACGCTGACTTCCCGATGGCATACGCCTCGCTCCGACGCCTTCTAGGAGTGGCCGCCTGATGAGCGCAGAAAAGGACGACAGGCTGCGAAGCGTTCAGGTAAGTCACTACACGGTGGAGGCGGAACCCGATGTGTTGCGGCTCCTGCAGACCGCCTTCGGACGGGAATGGGGCGACAGTGCATTCTGGCGGTGGAAGCATCGCACACGTCCCGGCTTCTCTCCGAGCGACGTGCTCATCTACACAAGTGGTGGAGCAGCGATCGGCTGCTGGCACATGGCGCTCTACTCGCTGCACTGTGCTCCCCGCCTGGAGGTGCTATGCAGCTTCGAAGGCGACTATGCTCTGGACGCCAATTGGCGCGGAGCCGGGATCAGAAGAAGGGACCAGGCAACACTCCAGGAGTTACGCGCGCTGGCACAGCGTGGAGTAGCGGTACGCTTCGCCTTCACATCTCAGGCCCTGTACGAGCGGCTCTACCAGAACAAGCTCGGATGGCGCCAGGTACGCACCGTCACCTCAGGGTACCGAAAGTTTCTCAGCGATCGGGCGATTCGCGCCAGACTGCAGGCCGCAGGGGCGTGTCTT
>JASHTN010000020.1 GCA_030040525.1 Gammaproteobacteria bacterium
ATTGTCTACAAGTTCCGTACGATGACGGTTACGGAGGATGGCCCGACGGTAGTGCAGGCGACGAAGTGCGATCCGCGCACGACCCGCATAGGGAAATTCCTGCGCCGCTACTCGCTCGATGAGCTGCCGCAGTTGATCAACGTACTCGAGGGTCCGATGAGCCTCGTCGGGCCGCGTCCACATGCGGTCGCACACAACGAGATGTATCGCAAGCTCATCAAGGGCTACATGGTTCGCCACAAGGTCAAGCCGGGCATTACCGGCCTCGCGCAGGTCAACGGCCTGCGCGGGGAAACGCAGACCGTCGAGCAGATGGAGGCGCGCGTGCGCTACGACCTCGAGTATCTGCGCAACTGGTCGTTCGGGCTCGATGTCGAGATCCTCGCGAAGACGGCATTGCGCGTTTTCCGCGATGCGAAGGCGTTCTGAGCCTGGCCCGCGTCATGCTCGCCGGAGCCCCGGCTGCCGTTCGTAACCCGGGCCGCAGGGTCGCGGCAGCCGAGCAATCGCAGCGGAATCAAGCTGATGTCGCTCGCCGATGATACGCGTCACATTTGCAGCCGTACCCCTGACCGCTTACCGCGGATTTTGATATGGTCGGCCCTACAGGGCAGGGCTCGGGCGCGCCCGCCTGCGTTCAGCCTGACTATCATAAGATAATAAAGATGGAACTCGGTTCACCTCAAATAAAGCCTCCGATCGCCAAGAGGACCAAGGAGCTGATTGGCCGCGCGGCAGCGCTGGCCGGGGTGTTCGCATGGAGTTTCCGCTCCAAGATGATCATCGTGACGTTCCATCGCGTCAGGGATGACCTGCCCGAGGACGGCTTGACCTGCGGTTCCGCCAGATTCGAGAAATTCTGCCAGTTCTTTCGTGCCCACTTCAGGGTCATTTCTCTGGCGGAGCAAGTGGCAGGCTGCAGCGCCGCCAAGGACATGGGCGGCACCTTATCGATCACGTTCGACGACGGCTATCGCGATAACTTTGAGGTGGCCGCCCCCATTCTTCGCAAACTGGGCCTGCCCGCAACGTTCTTCGTCACCACGGGCTTTATCGGCACGCCCACGGTCGTGCCGTGGGACCGCGAGCTGCCGCGCCAACCGGGGTGGATGGATTGGGATCAGCTGCGTCAGCTCGCTTCCCAGGGCTTCGACATTGGCAGCCACACCGACACTCACATCGACTTGGGAACCGCAGATGAGCAAACGGCGCGGCTCGAGCTCGAGACCTCCAAACGCAAACTGCACGAGCAACTGGGCCGGCCCGTGCGGCTCTTCGCGTATCCCTTCGGCGGGCGAGACAACATCTCTGAGCCGGCCCGCGAGCTGGTTCGGCAGGCGGGCTTCGTCTGCTGCCTTTCATGCTTTGGCGGCGTCAATGTTTCCACCCCGAATCCTTTCCATCTCAAAAGACTCGCGATCGGTCAGGGGTCCGTGACTGCAGACCAATTCGGGTTCGATCTGCTCATTGGGAGAGTCTGACCGCGGCCGTCCAATTGGGAGAAGGGACCCTTCGGGGCGAAGATGCGACTTGTAAGCTATGAGGACGAGCTCGCGTTGCTGGAGCACCATATTCGGGCCCAAGGTAGCAGCGGTCTCCCGATTCAGATTCTCGAGGCCGGGTGCGGTCGCGAATGGTGCTTTCGCCTGCCCGGGCTTTCGTACGAACTGACCGGACTCGATCTCGATCCGGCAGCGCTCGAAGCGCGACGATCAATCAAAGGGGACCTGACGCGGTCCTTTGTGGGGGACGTGCGCGATGCGGACCTGCCTAAAGGTCACTTCGACGTGATCTACAACGCGTTCGTGCTCGAGCATGTCGAAGGGGCAGAGCTGGCTCTCGCGAATTTTGTCCGCTGGCTGAAGCCCGGCGGGATACTGATTGTCCGGATCCCCGACCGCGACAGTGTCCAAGGGTTCCTGGCGCGCATGACCCCACATTGGTTTCACGTTCTTTACTATCGATGGGCCTGGAAGATGAAGGATGCTGGCAAGCCTGGCTTCGCACCATACCGTACGATCTACGAGCAGATAGTCTCGCGGAAGGAATTGGAGCGGTTCTGCGCAAAGCACGCCCTCACAATTGTTGACGTTCTAGGTGTTGGGACGTATCGGCGCGGGCATGGAATCGCGCGCAGGATCACTCCGTTCGTGGCCAGGCTGATCAGCGCTTTGACGTTTGGTCAAATCCATGACCGGTTCGTCGATCTGACTATCGTCGCGCGGAAGCAGCCTGGCTGAAATGTGCGCTGTATCCATGCGCGTTCAGACTGCGAGGCGTGCATCGGTCGCCTCTGCGCCAGCGGTCCCAGATCCCGGCGCTTTCCGTCGCCTTCTTCGCTGCACGCCAGTATTGCTGATACACTGAACGCCAAGATGTTCGAGCTGCAACTTGTCGATCGCATCGCGGAGGTTCCGTATCGAATCCGGCCGCCTTCTCACATCCGGACTCGGACCTGGCCTATCTCGCAAGAAGAGCTTTCCAGGGTTTCCGTCGTTTGGCCGACGCAGTATGAATGGCCTGCTGGCGGCGCCATTCTCGAATCGATCAAAAGCGCTTTCAAGTCACTCGGGGTAGTGCATGAGGAACGGACACCTCAGCCTCATTCCGGTGTTGTAATGCTGTACTGCCTCGTGGACCGTAAACCTCATGCGGTAGCGTTGGACTACTCTGACTACCACGATTTCATTAACGAGTCAGCTCTTGCGCAAAGCAGCTTGTACTTCAAGGCGCAGCATCGTGTACAGGGGTATCCTGACCCAAGGATAGTGCCCGGCGGCTACATGGTGACGACGAAACGCTACTATCGCTACTACATGCCCTTCAGGCGACGCGGGAATCTTGCGCCAACTATCGACGTTGTCGGCCGGTTCGGCTTTACATTCCAGGGTGAGCTGCGGCGTCGAGCGGTATCTCTTCTCGCCGACGCCCCGGGTATCCAATTCCTCGGAAATACGGGCAAGGTTCGATACAGCCGGTTCTTGCGTGAGGTTGCCAGCGCTCGATTGAGTCTCCATCTGCCCGGGAACGGCCCTTTTACTCATCGAGTCGCCGAATTCCTCGGGCTGGGAACCTGCATGATTTCGGTGCCTTTCGCAACGGCTTTGCACATTCCCCTGGTTCCCGGAATACATTTCGTCGAGGTCAAGCACGACTTGAGTGACTTGCTGGACAAAATCCGGTACTACCTTCAACACGAAGACCAGCGGAATCGGATTGCAGCGGCTGGGCGCGATTACTTTGACAAGTATCTACATCCCGAGCAGTTGGTCTCGTACTACGTTCACCGCATCCTGGACAGGCTGGGTGATTCGCACGAGTCACCTACTACGCGATCACTCCCTACACATGAGGATCGTGGCACCAGCGGCCCTTGAGAGAACGCGTCTTGGATGCGGACTGTCGCAGGCCTTGGGCTCTTCGTCGTAGCGCAGCCGCTCCAGCCACGCCTGGAACATCAAGACGCTCCAGAGCAGATCGGCTCCGTATCCCCACTCAGACCGCGCGGTCAACAGCGACTGCCAGACACTTCGAATCGGCATTGGATTGAGGTAGCCTTCGCTCTTCAGCCGCTGTTCATCGAGCAGACTTTCGGCCCAGTCGCGCAACGGTCCGCGTAGCCACCGACATATGGGTACGGCGAATCCCGCCTTCGGGCGTTCGAAGAGTTCTTCCGGCACGTAGCGGCTGAGCAGTCTCCGCAGCACGAGTTTGCCCCGCCCATCCTGCAGCTTCAGCGCAAGCGGCAGGCGCCACGCAAACTCCAGCACACGATGGTCGAGCAGCGGTGCCCGCACCTCGAGCGCTACAGCCATGCTTGCACGATCGACCTTAACCAGAATGTCGTCGGGAAGGTACATGAGAGTATCGAGTAGCATCATCTGGTCTGTGAACTGATCGAGGTCATTCTTCTGCGCCGCGGCCGCCAGCAGGGTGCTTGGTTCCTGGCCATCTACGACCACCTTCAGCGGCGCGACCCAGTACGACATCAGATGCCGATACAGTTGCTGCGGCGTTGCACATCCCAGGCGATCAGCCCGTCGTGCCACTCTGTAAGCGAAGCCGTCGGCCCGCAGCTTTCCCCGCCCGACCGGCCCACAGAGCGTGGCCATACACTCCCAAAATGTCATGGGAACGTGGGGAATGCTCTGACTCATTGTGCGCAGCAGCCACGAAGGTACGCGCGACATTCGACGCCAGATGTCCCGTGCCTGCGCATATCGGCTGTATCCGCCAAACGCTTCATCACCGCCGTCACCTGAGAGCGCTACAGTCACGTGTTGCCGCGCCATGGCGCACACAAGCGCAGTGGGTATCTGCGAGGAGTCGGCGAACGGCTCGTCATACAACAGCGGTAACTTCGGAATGACCGCCAGAGTCTCCTGAGGTGTCAGATACATTTCCGTATGGTCAGTGCCGAGATGTCGCGCGACAGCCTTGGCATGATGAGCTTCGTTATACTCATCTTCGTTGAAGCCAATCGTAAACGTTCGCACCGGGCGGCTACTAAGCGCTTGCATGAGTGCGACGACGAGGGACGAGTCTATTCCCCCGGACAAGAAAGCCCCCAGCGGCACATCTGCGATCAAGCGCAGTCTGACGGCATCCTTCAACAACTCTCCCAATTCATTGGTCACGTCACCCGGCTGGATCGAACCAGCGTTAGCCGATGCTGCGGCTTGCACCTCTGCCGCATTCCAAAAGCACCGGTGCTCGAGCCTCACGACCGAATGTCGCCGTACGGCAAATCGCGCGAAGCACGCCGGTTGCAGCTTACTGACGCCCGCATAGATTGTCCGGGGCGCAGGAACGTACGAATGGCGAAGCAACAGCGTGAGCGCTTGTCGATCGATATTGTCATCGAATCCGGGGAAGGCTCGCAGCGCCTTGAGCTCGGAGCCAAACACCAATGCTCCGCCTGTCAGTGAGTAATACAGGGGCTTCTTTCCGAGTCTGTCGCGTGCCAACGTCAGCTCGCTCTTTGCTGAGTCCCACAACGCGAATGCAAACATGCCGATGAAGCGTTGCAATGACGGCTCGAGGCCCCATTCCTCGAATGCAGCCAGCATGACCTCAGTGTCGCTGTGTCCCCGGAACTGGTGCCCCAGTCCGTGCAGGTCGGCGCGAATTCTCAGAAAGTTATAGATCTCGCCGTTAAATGTGATTGTGTAACGTCCACTGGCGGAGCGCATCGGCTGCCGCCCCTCTTCGGTGAGGTCAACAATGGCGAGCCTGCGATGCGCCAGGGCAACCCCATGAGCGGGATCGAACCATTGCCCCTGGGCATCGGGTCCTCGATGAGCGATCGTATCGCTCATGCGCCGCAACACCTCCGTCGGAGCAGGCAGCCGCTCTGTCGTATAAAACCCGGCGATACCGCACATCAGACGTTTCGCAGCATCAAGAGGTTCTCGGGGGCTGTAGACATAAGCTGAGTTGCGGGTGATGCGACGACACCTGGCTACTGATGATACGCGTGGTACCCGCCCTGTACATCCGTAAGCTCGCAACAGCGAGCCAGGCATGGCTGCAGGCGCGGCGCAGATTCCGTCAGCTTGCTTTCCAATCTTGGTTATTCGAGACTCAAACAGGTGAGTTCATTGAATGCGCAGCACGACGGTGGCCTCGCGGGACGCGGCGCGCTGTCGGTCGCCCCGTAACGTACGATGAAGCCCCACATCTGCTTCGTCGGCCTGGAAAACCTTCCGGTACTGGCACCCGAGTTCGAGCAGCACGGAATCGGCGGCGCACAGGTTCAGCAAACGCTGCTGGCAAGGGCCTTGGTGCGACGGGGATTCCCCGTGTCGATGGTTGTCGGGGACTACGGGCAGGAGGACGGCGCAAGCTGGAGCGGAGTCCGGGTCTACAAGGCCTACCGAGCGCGTGAAGGAATTCCCGTGGTGCGTTTTGTGTATCCGCGCTGGACGAAGCTATGGGGAGCGCTGCAGCGCGCAGCAGCCGATATCTACTATCTGAGCTGCGCGGGCGGGCAAGTCGGACAGGTCGCAATGTGGGCAGCGCGCAACGGTCGCCGCATGATCTTTCGGATTGCAAGCGACACCGACTGTGAGCCCGATCGGGTACTGATCTCTTTCTGGCGCGATCGGAAGTTGTACGAGTACGGACTGCGACGTGCTGCGGCGATCCTCGCCCAAAGCGTCAAGCAGCAGACTCTGATGCACAGGGGTTACGGACTGGACAGCTCGGTTGCCAGCAGTCTTGTGGATGTACCTGAGCGTCAGCTGGGCCTGGCCGAGCGCGACATATCGCTGCTATGGGTCAGCAACATCCGGCAACTGAAGCGACCGGAAGCGTTTCTCGAACTGGCGGGGCGGCTCAACCCCTTCACGGCCACTATGATCGGCGGTGCTCAGCCCGGGGAACAGGGTTTCTTCGAGGATATCCGCGCGCGCGCGGCCCACGTCGGCAATCTCAGCTTCCGCGGCCGGTTGCCGTACCGAGCGACCAACGAAGTCTTCGAACGCGCACGTCTATTCGTCAATACCTCCGAGATCGAAGGATTTCCGAACACCTTTCTTCAGGCCTGGGTTCGGGGCGTCCCAGTCATCTCATTTCTCGACCCCGATGATGTCATCCGCCGCGAAGGACTGGGGTGTGCCGTAACGAGCGTGGACGAGATGGCAAGCGCTGTTCGGCGGCTGCTGACGGATTCGCAAGCCTGGCTCGAAATGAGCGCACGTTGCAGAGCGTACATGGCGCGGCGCTACGGCGAGGGCGAGACACTCGCGCCTTACCTCGCTGCGATCAACCGGGTCGCCAGCGGCCGCGCGGGGGCTCCGGCCCCTCTTGGGGGGCAAGCGGGCTGACATCCGCCGTCGGCCGCCCCTCACAGATTGAACTCTCGCTGCCAGATCTCCAGATTGAGCAGGCACCACAAGAGCTTCTCGTGATTGTGACGGCCGTCGACGTGCTGCTGAAGAACGCGCCGCAGCTGTTCCGGCCGATAGTACTCGCGGGTGCGCGAATCCGATCCCGTCAGATGGGAAAGCAGATAATCCCGCATCGAGGTGCGAAACCACTCATTGACCGGCACACGGAAGCCGACCTTGGGCCTCTGCAGGATTCGCGCCGGCAACAGGCGCCGCATCGCAAGCCGCAGGATACGTTTGGTGGTGAACCCGCGCACCCGCCAGGCGTCCGGGAGCGCCGCGACGAACCCCGCGAGCTCGTGGTCGAGGAATGGCATCCGGGCCTCGAGCGAGGCGCCCATGGTCATGCGATCGCCGCGCTCGAGCAGGTTATCCGGGAGCCAACTCGTCTGATCGAAGAACAGAATCGCGCGCAGCGGTGAATCACCCGGTGCCGGACCTGACGGCACGGTCTCCTGTCCGTCACCGGGTGGCGGCAGTGTCAAAAGACGTGCGCAGTCCGCATCTGTGAGTGCGCCAAACCAGCGCGGCATGCGTCGCGCCCACGATTCGATGCCCAGGTTGGCGATCGCCGTTTTGGCGCGGCGGAAGCGATATGGCAGAACCCGGACCGCCGCCTCGATCACTCCATGGCGCAACCAGGGCGGTAGCCGCTGATACGGCGCCGCGAACGTTTCGTAGACGTGTTTGGGATAGCCCCCGAGCATCTCATCGGAGCCCTCGCCGGTCTGTACCATCTTGACGGTGCGGCGCGCTTCGCGTGCCAGCAGGTAAATGGGGATGT
>JASHTN010000021.1 GCA_030040525.1 Gammaproteobacteria bacterium
GGTCGATCACGAACGGGTGCATGGGATGATCGCCCGAGAGCGGCAGCCCGTAGACGACATCGACGGGCGGACCCTGCGGCACGATCGAGTGCTTGCTCTGCGTGTAGCGCTCGATGCGATCCTTCTCTTCGACAAAGAGCCAGTCCTTGTAGAGCGCAATACCGGTACCGCCGCGGGCGCCCTGCTCCGCCGTCGGACCAAAGCGTCTGATGACATCCGCCCGGCCCGTGCCCCGTGTGTCTTCCAAAGCCACGATGAAGCCGCCCCCGGACGGGGTGCGATCATGAGTGCTCCGGGTGTTGACGTACACCACTCCGTTCGGGGCGACGGCCATGTGGCGCGCCTCGCCCAGGTCATCGGCGAAGATGCTTGCGCAGAATCCTCGAGGAAGCGTCAGTCCCGCGTCGTTCGCGCAGCCGCCTGTAGGAGCGGCGGCATCGGCCGCGCGCGCAGGCAGGTGAGCAGCCAACAGACACAGCCCGGGAGCCAGCACGGCAGCGGCGATGAGAGGGCGAGGCATGGACCGAATCCCTTCGACCGCAGGGGCGCTTTTTGTACTACCACCGTGGGCTTCTGTCACCTCCGGCCGCTGAGTCGTCATGCGCCGGGCTGGACTTCCCTTATGCCGCCTGCGTAGTCAATCGCCACGGGACCCCTGCGTCGGTGAGGCCGGCGGCGCTTGCAGAAAGGCCTTACATATCAATCACTTTTCCACGGCCCGAGATCATCGCGGCAGTGGCCCAGGGCCGGGCAGGTCGTCGGCCGGGAGCGACCTTCCTGTTCCATGACACGCGCCGAGGCGCGTGCACTCGCATCGATCGCCCGCACGTCCGAGCGCTGCCTCCCGCGTGGTCTGATCGAAGACTGGCGGTTTACGCCCGGGCAGCTCATAGCCCCTGGTCGCTGCGTAGCACCGGCGGCAGAGAACCTGCGCGTTCTCGAGGTCGTTGCCCCCGTCGCGGCGCAGGTGATAGACGCCAAGCTCCGCAGTCCGTGTGCAACGAGCGGTGACCGCTTCTCCCATCCTGCGACTCCCTTCCAGGATCTGACGCCAATCTATAGATCTGTCATGAGCCGAGCGCCCATCTCACCTGCAAGTTACCGCGGCTGCGGGGGTTCGCGAATCAGGCTTATACTCGACCCATGATTGGTGTTGAGGGGCAGGCAGCACCAGCGGCGAGTGCGCCGGCGGCGGGCGTGGCTGCGCCGCTCTCCGATCCGGTCTCTCACCTCTCCGCCGTTTATCGCGACTATCCGGGACTGCGTGCGCTGATCCTCAGGCGTGTGCGCGATCCCGAAATCGCCGCGGACATCCTTCAGGACGCTGCGGTCACGACGCTCGAGAAGCTGCGCAGTGGCGAGATCGCCCACCCGGAAAAGCTGGGCGGTTACCTCTACCGCGTGGCGCTCAATCACCTCAGGAATCACCGCCGCAAGGACCGCACCGCAGTGTCGAGCCCCGAAGGGCTCGATGAGCTCCGCGAAGCTGAGGACGATCCCGAGTGGGAGCGGGTCGGGCGGCCCGAATGGGCTGCGGCTGCGCGGCGCGTGCTCGAGGAAATGCCGGCCGAGCGGGACCGCCAGGTCCTCATCCGCTTCTATCTCAACGATGAGGCGAAGCAGCAAATCTGCCGCGATCTGCGGCTGACCCAGGAGAACTTCAATCGCGTGATCTTTCGCGCCCGCAACCGCTTCCGGGAGCTCCTCGAGCAGCGCGGCTTCTGGAAGGCGGATCTGCTGACCATCGCGGCGCTCGGCCTGTGTCTCGCCGCGGGCATGGCGGTGCTCTCGGGACCTGCACGAGGATCCTCAGGGTCTGCGGCGGACACGGCAGCCGCGGCGTGGGAGCCATGATGGACGCCAGCGGCGAAATCGATCGGGTGCGTGATTACCTCGTCGGACGCCTCTCCGAGGAGGAGCGCAGGAGCTTCGAGGAGCGATTGGTGCTCGATCCGGGGCTCGCGCGCGAGCTCGAGCAGGCACTGGAGTTTCGCGAAGGACTGAAGCAGTTGCAGGCGCAGGGTTGTTTCATCAAGCCCGCCGTCAAGCCTGCCGTCAGGGCAAAGAGCCTCAGGGTGTGGCTGCCGGCTCTGGCTGCAGCAGCCCTCGCGGGGGTTGCGCTCTTCTTGTGGACGGAGCGTGCCGCCGCGCCGTCCGGCGTTCTGCTGCCCACGCCCGAGTCAGCCGCCGGCGGGGGCGCTGCCGCGATCGCCGCGCGGTTCACGTTCGTCTCGATGCGGGGTGCCTCGACTCCTGATCTCAATCTCCCGTCGGACGGCCTGATCGAGTTTCGCGCCGCTCCGGGCATGCATGGCGCGGCCTCGCAATACCGGATGACTCTCGTGCGCAACGACGAGAGCGGACCCTCCAGGGCGGCGGGCACGCTCACCGGCCTCACTCTGGGCGGTGACGGTTATGTCCACGGCTACGCCGCAGCCGCGCGTCTCGCCCCCGGCAGCTATCTGCTGCGCATCGACTCCGGCACGGCGGGCGCGGGCGCATCGGAGGCGTTTCCGTTCACTCTCCGTGCGCCCGCTGGTCGCTGACGCCCAGTCAGTGTTGCGGCGGGCCCTGGCCGGTACCGTCCTGACGAGCCTGCACTGTTCCCGGAACGCCCTTGTGCGTCGCGGTCTTGATGACCACGAGGTCGGCGACGGGCCCCTTCACGGCCTTCGCCACGTAAAACAGCCGCACCGTGTTGTAACCCACACCGCCTTGCTCGAGATGTGGCACCACCGCTTCGAGCCGTAAGGTCCGCGAGTCGCCGAGGCTGGCCGCAGCCTCGATGGCCTTCCGGTACGTATCGCGGTGCGACGAATCCCACTCCGGAAGCCCGCTGATGTCCTTGACCGCATCCTTGCCCATGGGCGTGAAGCTGACACCCTGCCATCCGTCGCCGAGATAGCCGGACGGAAAATCAACGCTAAAGTGCGAAAGCTTCGCGTTGCCCTTGGCATCTCTCAGATAGCGGGGGCGCAGCCAGAATTCGGGCTGCTGTCCGAGGGGTGTCTTCAGAGTATGCGCAGCGCCAGGTCCCCAGGTGTCGTTGAGCCTGACTCTCATGTTGCTCCAATGGTCCACAGCGTCTCCTCAGGGCCTGGTTGTCGTTGCGGTGTTGCGGTCGCGGATCGGCAGGCCTGGGCCGAGCGCGACGACTGAAACCTGATAGGCCGCCCACAGAGCCGGATCTGCGGAGGCGTTGCGCGAGAGGATCGAGCGCATGGCGGCTGCGAGAGCAGCCGGCGGGCTCATCGAGTCGCGCAGCACGTGTCGATACAACTCTGTCATGAGATCTGCGCCGATCTCATCCGAGACCTGCCATAGAGATGCCACCACCGCCTTGGCGCCCCGGGCGAGCACTGTCGAGCTGATTCCAACCAATCCTTCGCTCGGCACCTCGCGCCCCAGGGCCGTGTCGCAGGCGCTGAACACGGCGAGATCGGCGTGCAGGGTGCGCAGCGAGAGATCCGCGACCCGCACGCCGCCGTCGACCAGGTCACCCTTCGCATCGTAGGAACCGAGAATCAGCGCGGACAGATCGGGAACCTGCGCGTCCACGACGCCGTGGGTCGCAATGTGGATGAAGCGATACCTCGACCAGTCGAGAGCCAGCAGCCGGGCGCGTGTGGCACCGAGACCGGTGAGCTCGTCCACCGCGTCCGATGGAAACTGGGCGGCGATCCCGGCGGCTTCGCGTGCCGTGAACGGCAAGCGCTGGTAGCCATGCTGAAGGGGATCGGCACCGCTTCGCTCCGGGCTCGGAATGGGGGCTACTTTGCCCGGCAAGGCCGCCAGGCGCGGATCATCGGGCTGGTACACGGGGTCGGCGACCAGAAGCAGCGCGCGCGATGGAGTCGGCTCCGCCGGATGGTCGCGCGTGTCCAGCATCCAGGCCGCCGACGTCAGCGCGACCTCGTGTCGCATCACGACGAATTCCTCCGATGGGGCCACCGATGTCAGTAAAGCCGCGAAGGGCACGTAGTCCAGAGCACCGTCGGGGATCACGACCCATTGGGTAACTCCCGCCACCCAGGGTTCGATCGGGCGCAGTACCTCTTGGCTCAACGCGCGCGAGTCTGCTACACGGCCCTGGACCGGAACGTTCACGATGTGAGTGAGGGAGCTGTAAAAGGCCTTCGCGAGAGTCGTTATGGGCTCCGGAGACGAGAGCCGGATCCAGTGAATGCTCCCGGACAGCACGACCCACGCGTAAGCCGAGTTGGCCCCCAGCCAGTAGGAGACGAGCGCGGTGTCGGCCGGTAGCCCGGGGAGGATCGCACGGTCGCTTCTCGCCTTGGCATGGCTCGTACGCGCCCCCGCGCGGCTTGCGATCAGGATGTTGACGGCATCGAGCTTCCTCTCCAGCTCGACGATGTCGCTGACGAGCCGCCTGGCACGTGCGTCACCGGAGCCCGCATAGTCGAAGTGTGATTCGAGAACGAACCGCCGTCCGGCAAGCTGCGCGTAGAGCGCCTCGCGCCGGCTGAACTCCGGCGCAAGCTCCCGGCGAATCTCGGGCGAATATTCCTGCGCGGCGACGTCGGCGAGGGAATGCGCGCGCGAGGCATCGGCAGTGGCGAATGCCGCCGCGGCGAGATCGTCGACTTCCTGCCTTTTTCCAGCCGCCACCGCGTCGTCATAGCGGGCACGGAGCAGCTCGATCTTCAGATCGTAGGCCGCCCGCAGCGGTGCCTGGAGCTGCAGGCGAAATTCCGGATTGGCAGTCTGCAGGCGCACCGCGTCGGATTCCTTGAGCGCTTCGTCGACCGCTCTGAGCGCCTGGCGCGGTTCGCCGGCCATGCGCAGCGTTCGCGCGAGCTCCAGGTCGGCAGCAAACTCCTCGGTCGCGTTGCCGACCCGGGCCAGATATGGGCGCGCCTGCTCGAGGTCCGCCAGGGCGTCCTGCGTGCGGCCCATCCGGCGAAGCAGTATCGCGCGCTGCAACCGGGCTTCGGCCCGAATGCCCGGATCGACTGTCGCAGGGCTCGAGATCACCTCGTCGAGCTGAGATCTCGCCTGATCCGGATGTCTGGCGGCCACCGTGTGGACGGCAAGGTTGATCGTGATGCGCTGGGTCGTTGCCGGGACGTCCGAGAGACGGAGCGCCTCGTGATCGCACTCGATGGCCTCGTCGACTCTGCCCAGGTCCACGTCGACCGTCGCGAGCGCCCGCAAGGTCTGCATGCGACCGCGCAGGTCGAGTGCGACCGTGCGAATCCCAAGCGAGCTCGTCAGGAACTCGCGGGCACGCGCCGCATCACCCAGGGCATAGTAGTCGAGGCCGATCCCGTAAAGGCTCTGTCCCTGGCCCCGCCTGTTGTCTATTTGGTTCGCGAAGATCAGTGCACGATCGAATAGGCGCAGAGACTCGTCAAATTCGCCGAGCGCATAATCCATGAGCGCCGTGTTGTTGGTCACCCCGAGGTAAAGAATCGGCAAGGGTTGTGGGCCGATGTCCTTGATGGCGCGCTCGAACAAGCGCCGTGCCTCCGGCATGCGCCCGAGCCCCCACAGGCACAAGGCCGTGTTCTGCCAGGCTTGTGCACGACGCTGCACCTCGTGCAGGGAGCCGAACAGTCGGCCGGCAACCTCGGACGCGGCGACGCAGGCGGAGAAGTCACGAGACTCGTAGAAATATGTGAGCGCAATGTTCGATGATTGCAATGCGGCGTCGTAGCGCTCACCCCTCTGTAAATGAAATCGGCGTAGGTGCAGCAGAACGCGCCGAGCCTGAGTGAGAAGATCGCCTGGGGACGCGCCATAGCCCGGTACGGTTCGATTGCTGGTTGTCGTCTCCCCAACCTCGATCCAGGCCGCAGCCATCAGTGCTTCAGCCCGCGCCCGGCGGTAGCGGTCCTGCGATGCAAGGGACGCCGCTGCGGCCTGAGCCCACTCGACGGTCTTTGCCCAGTCCGACAGGTTGAGGTATTCGAGCGCGGCCAGCGCCAGTTGCGTTTGCCCGCGCACCGCACGGTCACCCGGCGCGGTGAGCCGACTCTGCGCGGACCTGTAGCCCTCAGCGGCTCGCTGATACACCTCCTGCGCCGTCCCCGACGGAGAGGATGCGAGGCCTCGAGAGATCGCCTGCCCGGCCGCATAGTCCGCGTCGGCCGCGGCGAGCGCCTTCATGACCGCGAGGCAGTCGGGGTGGGCTTGCAGGCGCGCCAGTTCGAACGCGCGCACCGTCGCAGTGCCCGCAGCGCTCTCGTGCTCCTTACCGGTCACTCGGACGATGAGATAGCCGGTCTCCGGCGCCGTGACGACCGCCCGGCGGGTGCCGGTGCGTCGCTCCGGGTGGTCGGATGCGCCCAGCACTTGACCCTTGAAGTCGAGCACCTCGACCAGCGCGTCGTTGTCGCGCTCGGCGATCTCGACCAGGTACGTGTGACCCGGCTCCAGCGTGAGAGCCACGGTCGCGGGCTTCGTGCCGAGCGTCCGCACCGGACCGGCGCTCAACGCCGGCTCACCGAGCGTGCGGGTGCACGATGCACCCTCTGGCTCCGCAGGGGTAGCCCACCCCGCGGGCGGCGCGCAGATGACAAGCACCAGTCCGACCCAGCGGAGCACACGAGCTCGAGGACTCGCGCGCCGCGGGTGTGTGCCGCGACTGAGGCTCACTGTCACGTTTTCGTTATGGTTGGTGTCGACGACCAAGCAGCACTCACCAGCACGCCGCAAGTAGCGGGCTCCGGCTGCACCGCCCCAAGACCCCCACCCGTCTACCTGCACCCGCAGTCTATCGCGACATCCAGGACTCGCGCCCCCTCGTCCTTGACCCGTACCCAAGGTCATACCCTAGGCTGACGGCCGTATGGCGAATCCGAAGCGGGCACGTGCACTTCGCGCCGCGGAATGCGCGCGGCGAACGGGACTCACGGTGCGTGCCCTGCGCCTCTACGAGCGGCTCGGTCTCATCCAGCCGGCGCGTTCCGCGAGCGGCTGGCGTCTCTACGGGCGACGCGAGCTGGTGCGCCTCAACGCCATCGTCGCCCTCAAGAGCCTCGGGCTCGGTCTCGCGCACATTGCCGAGGTGCTCTCGAGCTCGACACCCGCGCTGCGACGGGTACTGCGCCTGCAGCAGGAAGTGCTGCAGAAGCGCTGCGCCTCGGCGGACCAGGGCCTGAAACTCGTTGGCACAGCGGGCACTGCTCGCCGAGCTCGCGAAGCTGCGGGCATCCGGTGCCGGAGCGAGCTCCCGCGGAGTGCAGAGAGCGGCGAGCACGTGGAGCTGGATCCCGCCGGTCGGGAAGCGTGGGACTACCTGCTCGCGACGAGTGCCGCGGCACGATCCTGAGCGGCGCGCCGGACCGCCAGCGCACAGATGCGCGTCTGCCGCTTGATCTCGACCGCCGCCACCCGCGGCAGAGTGCGCAGCTTCGGCAGGTCGGCCAGCTCCACCGACCCCAGAAGCACGCCGACACCGGCGAGCGTCGAGGTGTGCTCGAGGCCGAGCCGGCGGCAGGCGGCGGCCACCTCGTCGATGTGAGCGCACGCATCGTCCGTAACCGCGATCGCGACCTTGACCCGGCTCAGGGACGCGTCCGGGCGTTGTGATCGTGGCCTTCGTATGCCATAGGTCATCGCTCGATCCTTTGAGCTTCGAGGGAAATCTACTGCGGTGCCTGCACCAGGCCCACCCCGACGTCCCGCACCGGCGCAGCAAGCCCGCGAAACGTCTCGAGCAGAAGCTTGCGAAGCGCGGCTCCCCGCGCCGCCGGGCGGGCTTCGGCGAGCAGCGCCGCGACGCCGGCAACGAAAGGCGTGGCCATGCTGGTGCCGCTTCCGGTCTGGTAGAGATCGGGGCGGGGGGCCGCCGATACGATCGCGATGCCGGGGGCAACGAGGCTCACCTCACCGCCGTTCGGGTTGAGGCCACCGTTCGAGAAGGGCGCCACTTCGAGACTCGGGCCCACCGCTCCCACCGCGACCACGGAGGGGCAGTTGGCCGGATGCTCGACCGGAGCGATCGAGTCGGGTCGCTGGCTCTCGTTGCCCGCGGGCGCGATGAGCAGGCTGCCTGCGGCGAGCGCGCGTGCGGCGACATGCTCGTAGACCTCGGGGTACCCGTCGCCGAGATACACCGGTGAGCCGAGAGAAATCGAGATGACGGCGCAATTGTGACCGACCGCCCAGTCGATGCCGGCGAGCACGTTGCCGTCGGTGCCGCTCGCCTCGTCATCGAGCACCCGCGCCACGTGGAGCTCGGCGGCGGAGGCGATGCCGTAACGCGGTGCGTCCCGGGGCTGCTCCGGGCCGCAGGCCACCCCGGCGCAGAATGTCCCATGACCGTTCACATCGTCCACGGGGAGCTCGGCGACGAACGATCGCGAGGCGATGCCGCGCCCGGCAAAATCCGGGTGCCCGAGATCAAACCCCGTATCGAGGATTGCGACGCGGATGCCGCGTCCCGAGTAGCGCGAGGAGAGAGCCCGCGTCGCCTTGAGGCCCCAGGTCTCGAATGCCGTGTCGCGCAGCGGCAGTGCTGCATCGCTCAAGGGCTGCACCGCCCCGCTCGCCCGCACGTAGCGCTCGGGCTCGATGATGAGGGCCCGGGGATCCGCGCGGCGCACGAGCGCACGGGCCTGGTCCGGATCGCCATGGATGAGCGCTGCGCCGACCCGCTCGAACAACAGCCCTTCGCCGAGCGCCAGATCCGTCCGCGAAGTGGCACCGTCCAAGTCGGAGGACACGGCGAGGCGAATGCCCGCCGCACGGCGGAGCGCCTCCGCAACCGTCCGGCCGGCGCCCTGCCGAAAGAGCACGAGCTGCCGGCCGGTGTGTTTTGCCCCGGTGAGCACCGGTCGGGTGCGGCTCCCGCAGTGGATCATCAGCCCTGCTCTTTCAACATTGCACTCCAACGAAGCTCCCTCTCCGCGACTTCCCTCCCTGAATGCTAACTGTTCCCGCGGGCTCGCGCGTCTCACGCGACATGTGTTGCGTCGCGCAAAACCAACAGGTGCGACGGACGGGCCGTTGACGACAGATATATGATGCGGCGGTCCAGGGAGGGTTTTCCGGGCGTTGCCGACGGATTGCACACTCAACACCGGTAACGCCGCGACTCCTTATATAACACCCACGATTCCAGACGGAGGGCTGCAACGGCCAGTGGCGCCATGACGGGTCAGAATGCCGAGCAAATCCGCGATGAGATTCTCGCCTACCAGCGCATACAGGGCGGGACTTCCGCGTCCTGGTACGTCGGCATCACCGCCGAGATCGAGTGGCGATTGTTCGGCGAGCACCACGTGCCGCCGGCCAATCACTGGTACATCTGCCGCCAGGCCGCAAGCTCGACGGTCGCGCACGAGGCCGAGCAGGCACTGCTCGCGCTCGGCTTCGACGGCGGTCACGCTCGGGACGGCGAGGACGGGGTGTTTGTCTATGCCTACCTCAAGACCGCGGTAACGGAGCCCTAGCGCCGTCGCCGATGGTGATGCTTCGCTCAGCCTCGCGGATCAGTCGCTCCGCCAGGGCAGCCCACTTGGCGTGCTCGGCGCCTCCCGCCTGCAGCTGCGCGGCAGTGTAGCCAGTCGGCGCAAGGCTCTCGGCATAGATGATCATCAGCTCCTTGCGCTTCGTGGCATCGGTAAGATGCGCCAGGCGGACGGACATCAGGTCGTCGCGCCGATAGCCGTGCGATGCCAGAAGGGAATAGAAATGGGCTGCATCGGAACCCGGCTGCGGCGCTTTGGCTGCCGATGACACCCATGTATCCACGTAGAAGTCGAGACCCCCGAGGGTGGCATGCCGCGGAGAGTCATAGGTGTGATGCAGGGCGGGGTGGCCCGGCAGGTAGGCTTCAAACTGGATCCAGTAGAACTTACGAATACGGTGTCCGTCGCTCGAGTCGACGAAGGCGTAGAGCTCGCAAGCATCGAAGTCTCCGAGCTTGGGAGCGGTGAGCAGGAAACGATCCGATCCGACGTAGTGAACCGAACGCGGTAGCCGGATATCGACCGCGGGATCACGCTGCGAGATCACGCGGTTGTCGACAGCAACCCGCTCCGGCTGTGCCGCGCGGCAGGTCGGGAAAAACCCGAGGATGGCGCCGGCAACCGCAACCCAGGTACTCACCCATGTGCTCCTCATGTCAGCTCTGCTGCGGGCGGCGACGGGAAGCGCGCGCACTGGCTCGTCAGCCACTCGCGAAACAGTGCGACCTTCTCCAGGGCGCGATGAGTGGGCGGGCAGACGAAGAAATAGGCGTGCGCCGAGTGCATGGCACGACCGGCCACGCCGAGCCGGCCGAGCGCGACGACGTCTGCGACCAGCGACCAGCGCGCGAGGGCCAGTCCCTGCCCCGCTTCCGCCGCGCGCACGATCGCAACGGCATCGTCGAAGGCGGCGCCGGAGCTCGGCCAGACTTCATCGGTTGCGCCGCCGAGAAGCCACGCCGTCCAGGGCTCGTAGGTGCTGTGCAGGAGCTTGTAGCGCGTGAGGTCGCGGGCCTCGCCGATCGGTCCGTGGCGCTTGAGCAGCGCCGCTGTGCATACCGGAACCAGCCATTCGTCGATCAGCTTCTCGGAGTGCAGGCGCGGCCAACTACCGCCGCCGAAGCGGATGCCGGCATCCATGCCGGTCTTCACGAAGTCGACGAGCTCGGTCGAGGTGTGCACCTGCACGTCGATGCGCGCGTGGCGTGCGGTGAAATCGGGCAATCGCGGCAGCAGCCATTGCGCGAGGAATGAGGCAAGCATCGTGATGCGCAGCGGGCCCGAGCCACGGTCGGCGCGCGCCTCGTCGATCGCGCTCTCGAGGTCGGCGAGTGCCTGCTCGACCTTGGGCCGCAGCATCTCGCCCTCGGCAGTGAGCTCGACCTGGCGGCCGTTCCTGCGGAACACCG
>JASHTN010000250.1 GCA_030040525.1 Gammaproteobacteria bacterium
GCTCGGTAGACATCGGCGCATTACGATTTGCCGGCCCGGCCGCGCCCTCGCCAGCGAAGCTCTCTGGCTGACGTTTCTTAACCCGTTGCTAACGCGGCAGTCACTTTGTTAACTCGGCACTAATGCCCAGGGCCGATAGTTTAGCCCGCGCCCGCGGGAGACCCTCGTCGTCCGCGCGATCGAGTTCCGCGGAGCGACTGCCTTCCAGGCACTCGAAGGATGACGTGCGGTAGGTTTCCGAGCAGGCATCATGACCCGCGAGGCCCAAAAGATCCTGATCATCGAGGACGATCGCGCGCTACGGCGGACGCTCCGCGTGCTGCTGGAGAGTGAAGGGTACCGACTCATTGAAGCTGCCACCGCGACGCGCGCCGAGATCGAAGCGCGCAGCGAGAGACCCGATCTGCTCCTGGTCGATCTCGGGCTTCCCGACGCTGACGGTCTCACGCTCATCCGCAACGTGCGTCGATGGGCGGTGATACCGATCATCGTTGTCTCCGCGCGCTGCATGGAGAACCAGAAGGTCGCAGCGCTCGATGCCGGGGCGGATGACTACATCACAAAGCCCTTCGCGAGCGCGGAATTGCTCGCACGGGTGAGGGCTGGGCTGCGTCGCCGGTCGCAAGGCGGGGCGGGCGCGGGCATTCTGGTCCTCGGGCCGCTGCGCATAGATTTGCGGCGCCGCCGGAGTCACGGCCCGCAGGGCGACATGCACCTGACGCCTCTGGAATACCGAATCCTGGAGAGTCTCGCGCGCCAGGCGGGCATGGTGACCAGTCAAAGGCAGCTCCTTCGCGAGGTGTGGGGCCCGAATCGCGAAGACGACGTGCGCGGTTTACGCGTATGCATTAAAAGCCTGCGCCGGAAATTGGAGCCCGAGCCAAGCATGCCGAGGTACCTCATCACCGTGACGGGGCTGGGCTACAGGCTGTGTACCGATCAGGTCACTTCAGCAGCGGTCGGCCCGGACGAGCCGCGCACAGAAACAACCAACTGATATGCAAGCCATGTCGGCGCGCGAGGCTGCGTCGCGCCACGGTGGCATGCCATGCGCTCGCGGTCCAGGAGCGACAGGCCGCTCCGGTGCCGCCGTCTGCACCTCGCTCGCGCTGTTGGTTAGTCCGACATTAAGAATTGCCGCGAGTGGCGTTTTTTAATCGTTCCCGGATCACAGCCTCACCAGCTCACTCCGTAGGCTTCGCGTCCTGATCCGCAACAGTGACAGCTCAAGAAGCAGCACAGGACGCATGATGAGATCAGCGCGTTCAGACTCTAACTCAACGGTCAAACTTGTCGCGACTGCACTCCTGGGCAGCGCGATGACTTGCGTTGCGCGCAATGCGTATGCCACCGAGGACTCGGGCACGGATATGCAAGAGGTGGTGATCACTGCGGAAAAGCGCAATTCCACCGTACAGGAAACGCCTGAAAGCATCGAGGCGCTCAGCGGCCAGGATTTGCAGGCCCGCGGAGTCCCGTCCCTGGCCGAGCTGGCAGAAGGCACGCCCGGGGTATCGCTCAAGAGCGAAGGGCCGAGTCAGACGGAAATCGAGATGCGCGGCATGACCTCGAGCGGCGGCAACTCGGCGACGGTCGGTTTCTATCTCGATGACATCCCGCTCACTGGACCCGCCGGTGCCCAGAACGGGCACGTGGTGATCGATCCAGACCTTTATGATCTGAACCGCATCGAGATTCTGCGCGGCCCGCAAGGCACGCTGTTCGGCTCGGGCTCGATGGGCGGGACGGTTAGACTGATAACTAATCAGCCGGACCTGTTGCAGTTTCAATCAACCGCACAGAGCATCCTGTCGGGTACCGACGGCGGCGGCTTCAACCACAGCGACAATCTGATGGTGAACCTTCCTGTGATCAATGACACGCTGGCGTTGCGGCTGGTAGGAACCGAGAACTACACCAGCGGCTGGATCGACCGCATCGTGGCTTACCCTTATCCCGTTGTCGGTGGGAACCCGGACGGCACCGTGCGCGGCGATGTCGAGGGCGCCCCCATCGAGGAGCAGTATCCAGGCTCGAATGCCTATCAACTCTACGCGGCGCGCGTGACCCTCCTGTGGAAGCCGACCGAAAGCCTGTCAGTCACGCCGGGAGTCTTCCGCGAGACCAGCACTCAAAATGGTATCAGTGCGTATGACAGCGTTCCCGGCACCGAGGCGCACTACCAGCCCTTCGACATTGCCGAACCGCTCACCGATGAGATCACGGCTTACAGCCTCAATGTGAACTATAGCTTCACACGGTTTGAGGTGACTTCGAGTACCGCGCAATGGTCCCGGCGCTCCACTCAGATCGAGGAGGCGAGCGAGAACTTCAATGATCCGCTCACCGGCGTGACCTACGCCTCCAACTATGGTCTCCCGAACCCCGGATATTATGGCCCGAGCGGGTCTGGTCCGGAGTACGGCTTCGAGGATGATCCTTCCAGGCAGTTCAGCGAGGAGCTGCGATTGTCTTCAACGGGCAACGGAAGTCTCACCTGGGTAACTGCGCTCTATTACAGCCACTTCTATTCTGTATGGACTTTTAACGGCACAACGCCCAACTACTCCGCGTATATGGATCTTGGTACGCTGGAGCGGGCGACCACGCCCAACTGGTTCGACGCACTCTCCCCGACCGCGCTCTCCCAGTACGCGGCCTTCGGCGACGCAACCTACGCTCTGACCGATAAGATCAAGGTCGACGTCGGCGCGCGCGTCAATCACTACGATTACCGCTTTTCTTCCTGCATCAGCGGCTGGGGATCCGCCCTTGGGGCGGCCACACCGTCGTGTTCTGGCCTCATTACGCAGTCGGCCAACAGCTTCAACCCAAAATTCGATTTGTCCTATACGTTCAGCCCGGACCTCTTGGGCTACGGAACCGTGGCGAACGGCTTCCGTCCCGGGGGCGGCAACGCGGTATATCCGACCACCGGCCCGGTGTGGGGAGCAGCTTTCGCTGCAATGAACTATACAAGCGCCAAGTGGCCCTCTTCGTACCAGCCGGACTCGGTTTGGAGCTACGAGATCGGGGAGAAGGCGAGACTGTGGGATCGGCGCCTGACCGTGAACGCCAGCCTCTACTACGAGGACTGGCGCCACATCCAGCTCGAAGCCTATCCCGATGACTGGGCGCTGAATATCAACGGCAACTACGCTTCAATCTACGGAGGCGAGATCGATACGTTCGCGGACCTTGGGGCGGGATTTGATTTCGAGCTCTCGGTCGGCTGTCTGCATGAGTGGCTCGATGGGGGTCCGCACTGGGTAATCGTCCCGGTCCATACGCTTCCGGAAGTTGCACCCGTCAATGGGACGGCTGTCCTCAGCTACTCAAAGCCGCTCAATGACTCCTACTCGTTCACGGCGCGATTGGAGAACACCTATACGGGCGAGCGTCACTCGCTGGCGTTCCCGGTGCCTTATCAGGCGAACGGCGCGTATGTGCCCATGGCCGCGTATGACCTCACCAGTGTGCGGGTTGGCGTCGAGTTCCGTAAGACCTGGACCGCCTCGCTGTTCGTTAATAACGGGTTCAACAAGCACGCCCAGCTCGAAAGCCTGTACATGGAGAATCTGCCCAGCGCTGCTTACAACCGCATCGTGACCAACCAACCTCTCACGGCGGGGATCGATCTCACCCTCCGGCTGTAAACAACTCGGTGGGCTGGCCGGTCGCTACCGCCTACAAGCGGGAAGGCCGCTAACCGGCCACTTTCAGACACTGGTCTGATTATTCTGTATGCCGAAATGCGGTCAAACGGACGGCAGCTGTGGTTACGGCTCAACGCCGTGGCCTCCTAGCTTGGAAGCTCTCCCCGACCGTCCCACACGATTCGTACACGCAACTCAAGCAGGGTGGTTAGAATTGCGCTCCGCGATTCACCTCAAGTCCGTGGTGCATCAGCATCGATAACGTACTACAGAAATGTATCGCAAGTATTTGAAAAGAATGCCCGGGAGAGGACTCGAACCTCCACGGAGTTACCCGCTAGTACCTGAAACTAGTGCGTCTACCAATTCCGCCACCCGGGCAGGGGACCGAAGGCGGCGAAATGTACGCAGGGGTCCTGGGGCTGTCAATTGAAGGCGCGTAGGACGAGGTTCGGACGTCGCGATCGCCAGTCGGCGCACTCGCAGCACTCGCAGACACGGCCGGCGCGCAGCCAGAAAAGGTCCACGACAAGGTCCCCGAGCGCCGCACGCGCGCCGGCCGCGGCTCCGGCCGAGCACAGGAAACCGGGACGGCAGGGCAAGAGGAGCACGCCCGCTGCTGCCGCCGACGCTGCCGTGCACATCAGGCCGGGCTCCGTCGTCGAAGGCACCGTGAGCGCCCACCGTGCCGGGTTCGGTTTCGTGCGCGTCGAGGGTCTCAAGGACAGCGTATTCCTGCCGCCGCCGCAGATGCGCGGCGTGATGCACGGCGACCGGTTGCGCGTGCGCGTGTCGCGCGATGTAACCGCGCGCTGGTCAGGCTCCGTGCAGCAGGTGCTCGAGCGCGGCGTCTCGGCGTTTCTCGGCACAGTACAAGTCGAGGGGCGCAGCGCCTGGGTGAGCGCTGCCGACCGCCGCCTGCAGCTGCGCTGCGCGGTGGCGCCGCAGGACCTGCACGGCGCCAGGGATGGCGACTGGGTGATCGCGAGGATCACGCGGCACGCGGGGGCCGCCTCCCATGCGCAGGCAGTGATCGAGAAGCGCCTCGATCCGGATCGTCCGGTGGAGCTCGCGACCGAGTCGGCGATTGCCCGCTTTGACCTGCCGCACGAGTTCCCCGGCGCGGCGCTGCGCGAGGCGCGCGCCTTCGGCGAGCAGGTGGACGCGCGCGAGGCGGCGGCGCGGGTCGATCTGCGCGAGCTGCCGCTCGTCACCATCGACGGCGAGGATGCGCGCGACTTTGACGATGCGGTGTTTGCCGAAGCTCACCCGGAGGGCTTCCGCCTGCTGGTGGCCATCGCGGACGTGAGTCATTACGTGCGGCCGGGCACCGCACTCGATGCCGAGGCGCAGCGCCGCGGCACGTCCGTGTACTTTCCGACACGCGTGCTGCCGATGCTGCCGACCGCGCTGTCGGATCACCTGTGCTCCCTGGCTCCGGCCGTCGACCGGTTGTGCTTCGCCGCCGACATGATCGTGGCCCGCAACGGCGCGCTGAAGAGCGCGCGCTTCTACCCGGCGGTGATGCGCTCGGCGGCGCGCCTCACCTACACGCTCGTCAACGATGCGCTGTTCGCGGGTCGCACGGCCGCGCGCACCCAGCTCGGGCCGCTGCTCGGGAGACTCGCGGTGCTGGTGGATGTGTATCGCGTCCTCTACAAGGCGCGCAGCCGCCGCGGCGCGCTCGATTTCGACGCCGCCGAGGCCGAGTTCGTGATCGATGCCGGCGAGCGGGTGCGCGGCATCGAGCTGCGCGCGCGCAACGAGGCGCACCGACTGATCGAAGAATGCATGATCCTCGCCAACGTTGCGGTGGCCGAGGAGCTCGAGAGGCGGCATCGGCCGACACTCTATCGCGTGCATGGCACGCCCGAGGACGAGAAGCTCGAGCGGCTCGGCGCGACGCTCAGGTCCCTCGGCGTCGATGCGCGGCTGCCGAAATCCGTCACCACACGCGACCTGCAGGCGATCGCGCGGCGGGTCGGCGATGCGTCCGAGCGCGCGTTTGTCGAGTCGCTGGTGGTGCGGGCAATGCCGCAGGCCGTCTACCAGCCGACCAACATCGGGCACTTCGGTCTGGCGCTCACTCACTATGCCCACTTCACCTCGCCAATCCGCCGTTACCCGGACCTGATCGTGCACCGCACGCTCAAGGCGCTGATCGGCGCCAAAGGCGGCGCGGGCGTGAGCTACGGGGCCGACGAGCTCGGCAGCCTCGGCGAAAGTACCTCGCGCCTCGAGAAGCGTGCCGACGAGGCGGATCGCTACGTGTCCGCGTTCCTCAAGTGCACCTACTTAAAGGAGCGCATCGGGCAGAGCTTCGACGGGCTGATCACCACCGTGGTCGAGTTCGGCTGCTTCGTGCAGGTCCTCGAGGTCGCGGTCGACGGCCTCTTGCACCTCGATAACCTGCGGGACGACCAGTACGTCATGGAGCAGGACGGCCACGGCTGGCGCGGGCGCCGCTCGGGCCGGCGGCTGCGCACCGGGGCACACGTGCGTGTGATCGTGACCGCGGTGAATGCCATCGAGGGACTCATCGATCTCGCGCTGGCCGAGGAACCGTAGCCGCGGGAGTGAGGGGCTGCGCGGGCAGGCGCAAGGACAATGCCAGGCACGGAACTCGTTTACGGCATGCACGCGGTGCGCTTCCTGCTCGAGCGCCATCCGGCGCGCGTGCGGCGCGTGCTGATTGCCGAGCGCCGCGCGGATCCGCGCGTGCGCGCGCTCGAGGAGCTCGCCCGAAGTCACGCGCTCGTCGTGCAGCGCGTCGACCCGCAGACCTTCAGGCAGCATTTGGGTGAGGTCGTGCACCAGGGGGTCGCGGCGGAGATCACACCGCTGCCGCCGTGGGACGAGGAGCAGCTGCTCGCGGCACTGCAGGGCGTGAAGGCACCGCTCCTGCTCGCACTCGATGGCGTGCAGGATCCGCACAACCTGGGCGCGTGCCTGCGCAGCGCGGACGCCTGCGGAGCGCTCGCCGTCATCGTGCCGCGCGACCGCGCCGCGCAGCTCACGGCCGCTGTGCGCAAGGTGGCGGCGGGGGCGGCCGAGACCACCCCGGTCGTCCCCGTCACCAACCTGGTGCGCACGCTGAAGCTGCTCAAGGAGGGTGGCTTGTGGGTCGTCGGGGCCGATGCGGCGGGGGCGAGCGCGCCGCACGAGCTCGATCTGCGGGGGCCGCTCGTACTGGTGCTCGGTGCGGAAGGCTCGGGGCTGCGGCACCTGACGCAGCGGAACTGCGATTTCCTGGTGCGCCTGCCGCAGCTCGGCGCGCTCGAGAGTCTGAACGTCTCAGTTGCAGCCGGCATGCTGCTCTACGAGGCGGTGCGGCAGCGCGAAGCGAGCTGAGAGCCGTGCCTCCTGCGTGGATTCCTCAAGTGCTTGATCCGCCTCAACCGCTTGATTCGCAAGTGATGACGCAGGTTTTCGCCATTGCGGCAAGCGATGGGTTTCAGTATGCTTCGCGCCCCTTTGAACAGGGGCGCAGCCGCGGGAACGATCCGCTCGCCGCGCCATCTCCTTGCCGCACCGGACGAGCCTTCAGTCCGGGCGGCTTTACCCCGTAAGGAGCACAAATGAGGCATTACGAGATCGTATTTCTGGTGCATCCCGATCAGAGCGAGCAGGTGCCCGCGATGATCGAGCGCTACAAGGGCATGATTGCCGCCGGCGGCGGCCGCGTGCACCGCCTGGAGGACTGGGGCCGGCGGCAGCTGGCCTACCCGCTCGCCAAGGTGCACAAGGCTCACTACGTGCTGATGAACATCGAGAGCGATCAGAAGACGCTCGATGAGCTGACGGGCGCCTTCCGCTTCAGCGATGCGGTGTTGCGTCATCTGGTGGTCAGCATGGACTCCGCCGTGACCGAGCCCTCGCCCATGGCGAAAGCCGCGGACGAGGAAGGCGAGGGCGGCCGTCGCCGCGAGCGCCCGCGCGATGAGGCGCCGGGACCGGCCGACGAGGACGACAACTCCGCCGCGGACAGTGCCTGAGGCGCGCGTCCGGGCCACACTCAATCGAGGATCTGACCCATGGCAATGTCCAGAGGACACGGCGGGGGCGGCGGGAGCCGCTTCTCGCGCCGCAAGAAGTTTTGCCGCTTCACCGCCGAGGGCGTGAAGCAGATCGACTACAAAGACCTGGCCACGCTCAAGGGCTACATCACCGAAACGGGCAAGATCGTGCCGAGCCGGATCACGGGCACCAAGTCCTTCTACCAGCGCCAGCTCGCGGTCGCGATCAAGCGCGCGCGCTTCCTCGCGCTGCTGCCCTACACCGACCAGCATTGAGGGGCCCCGATGCAAGTCATTCTGCTGCAGAAAGTTGCCAACCTCGGCAACATCGGTGACCGCGTCAAGGTGCGCTCGGGTTACGGGCGCAACTATCTCCTGCCACAGGGCAAGGCAACTCTCGCCACCCCCGAGAACATCGCGCGCTTCGAGGCACGGCGCGAGGAGCTCGAGCGGCTGGCGCGCGAGCACCTGGCCTCCGCCGGCGAGCGCGCGGCGGCCCTGCAGGACTTCAAGCTCACCATCACTGCCAAGGCGGGCACGGAGGGGAAGCTCTTCGGCTCGATCGGCACGAGCGATGTCGCCGAGGCCTGCACGCGCGCTGGCTTCAAGATCGAGCGCAGCGAAGTGCGCCTGCCGAACGGCCCGCTGCGCGTCCTCGGCGACCACCTCGTCAGCCTGCACCTGCACGCGGACGTGGACGTGCCGCTCACGGTGTCGATCGTCGCGGAAGAGTAGGCCTCGGGAATCCCACCGGTGGCCGGTTCCGCCAAAGTGCGCGGCGATTCGGGCTCGGTCGCGCTGCTGGACGCACCGCTGCCGCCGCACTCGGTCGAGGCCGAGCAGGCGGTCCTCGGCGGCCTGCTGCTCGACCCCGCCGCCTGGGACAACGTCGCCGACGTGGTCCGGCAGGAGGACTTCTACCGGCCCGATCACCGCCTGATCTTCGCCGCCATTGCCCAGGTCGCAGGCGACGGCAAGCCGTGCGATGCGGTCACGGTGTCGGGCGAGCTCGAGCGCAATGGCAAACTCGAGGCGGCCGGAGGGCTTGCCTACCTGAGCTCGATCGCGCGCGACACGCCGACGGCCGCCAACGCGCGCGCCTACGCGCAGATCGTGCGCGAGCGCTCCCTGCTGCGGCAGCTGATCGAGGCCGGCACGCAGATCGCCGCGGGCGTCTTCAGCAACGAGGGGCTGACGGCGCGCGAGCTGGTCGATCGCGCCGAGCAGCGCGTGTTCGAGATCGCCGAGGGGAGCTTCCGCGGCCGCGAGGGGGCGCGCGCGGTGCGCGAGCTGCTCCCGGACGTCATCGACCAGATCGACGAATGGCACAGCAACCCCGACAAGCTGCGCGGGCTGCCCACCGGCTTTACCAGTTTCGACAAGGTCACCGGGGGCTTGAGGCCCGGTGACCTGGTGATCATCGCGGGACGTCCCTCCATGGGTAAGACGACGCTCGCCATCAACATGGCCGAATACGCCGCCGTCAATCCGGGAACGCGCGCCTCGGTGGCGGTGTTCAGCATGGAAATGCCTTCCGAGCAGGTGATCACACGCATGCTGTCCTCGCTCGGCAGTGTGCCGCTTTCGAGCCTGCGCAGCGGCAAGATCTCCGACGACGACTGGGTGCGCATCACGAGTGCCACGAACCAGCTCTCCGAGGCCAAGATCTTCGTCGACGAAACGCCGGCCCTGAACCCCACCGAGCTCCGCGCCCGCGCGCGGCGCATCAAACGCGAGCACGGGCTGCAGCTCATCGTGGTCGACTATCTGCAACTCATGCAGGTGCCGGGCACGCAGGAGAACCGCGCTACGGAGATTGGCGAGATTTCCCGCGGACTGAAGGCGCTCGCCAAGGAGCTGCAAGTGCCCGTGATCGCGCTCTCCCAGCTGAACCGCGCAGTCGAGCAGCGTGAGCACAAGAAACCAGTGATGTCGGACTTGAGGGAATCTGGCGCAATCGAGCAGGAAGCTGACATGGTCCTGCTCATCTACCGAGAAGAGGCCTACGACAAGAACACTACCAAGAAAGGTATCGCCGAGATCGATCTCGTCAAGCACCGCAACGGCGAGACTACGAACTTTCTGCTCACATTTCAGGGCCAGTTCACCCGCTTCGCCAACTACGCACCCGACTCCTACGCCGAGGGCGTGCTGCGGTGAGCCGGCTGATCCGGGCCGTCATCGACACGCGCGCCCTGCAGCACAACCTCAGCGTGATCCGTGAGCGCGCCCGGGGCGCGCATATCATGGCCGTGGTCAAAGCCAACGCCTATGGCCATGGCCTGGTGCCGACCGCGCTCGCGCTCGCCGCAGCCGACGCGTTCGCGGTGGCGCGCCTCGAGGAGGGCCTGGCGCTGCGCGCGGCCGGCATCACCCAGCCGATCGTGCTGCTCGAGGGAGTGTTCACCGCCGAGCAGCTGCGGGAGGCTGCGCGCCACGGCTTTGATCTCGTGGTGCACGATGTGCTGCAGATCGAGTTGCTCGAGGAGATGAGCGGCGCGCACCGCCTGGTGCTGTGGATCAAGGTCGACACGGGCATGAACCGCCTCGGCTTTCCGCCGCGGGACTTCCTCGCCGCGCTCGGGCGCGTGCAGCGCCTGCAGCCGGCGCCACTCGAGATCCGCCTGCTTACGCATCTGGCCTGCGCTGATGAGCGCGACAACCGCATGACCAATGCGCAGGTGGCCTGCTTCCGGCAGGCGACCCAGGGTCTCGATTACGCCGTGAGCATCGCCAACTCCGCCGGCATCCTCGGCGCTGCGCAGCTCGGGTGCGACTGGGTACGTCCGGGGCTCGCGCTCTACGGCGCATCCCCGTTTGCAGATACGAGCGCCGCCGAGCTCGGACTCGAGCCCGCGATGACCCTGCAGACCTCGGTGATCGCAACGCGCCGCCTGTGCCGCGGCGAGACGGTGGGCTACGGAGCCGCCTGGAGTGCGCCGCGGGATTCGGCCATCGCCATCGTCGCCGCGGGCTATGGCGACGGCCTCGCCCGCGGACTCCCGGGCGGCACGCCGGTGCTCATCGGGGGTCAGCGCGCGCCGATCGTCGGCCGGGTGTCGATGGACATGATTGCGGCGGATGTATCGGAGCTGCCCCCGGTGCGGGTCGGCACGCCCGCGGTGCTCTGGGGGCCGGGGCTGCCGGTCGAGGAAGTCGCGCGGCATGCCGGCACGATCCCCTACGAGCTGCTGTGCGGGGTGAGTCAGCGCGTGCCGATCGAGCTGCGTTGAGGAGCTCCGTCCCTGTGCGCCTCATCGCCGGCAAAAGCCACGCCTTTTGCCGGCGGAAACCGAAGTGATGTCCGCCGAAATCGCCGCGGAGGGTCGGCAGAGCGCAGCCGGCAAAAGCCCCGCCTTTTGCCGGCGGAAACCGAAGTGATGTCCGCCGAAATCGCCGCGGAGGGTCGGCAGAGCGCAGCCGGCAAAAGCCACGCCTTTTGCCGGCGGAAACCGAAGTGATGTCCGCCGAAATCGCTTCCTGCGATTTCGGCCAATCAAACTAGTTGAGGAAGAACCCCATCTTGACGCCGGCCAGCTGAATGACGTCGTTGTCGTTGAGCTTGGTCGCCTGGGCGCCGATCGGCGTGCCGTTGAGCAGCGGATAGTCGTCCGCCTTGCCCGAGTCGACATGCACGATGTAGTAGGCCTCTGCGCGGCGGGTGATGGCGGCCACCTGCACCCCGGGGCGTCCGAGCGTCGTGAGCGCCTTGCTCAGCTCGACTTCGCGGCCCGCGAACACGCCCGACAGCACCTGGAGCTTCGCCTTCTTGACCGCGGCCGCGCCGTCGGCAAGCGCCCGGGAGCGGCCCGTCGCCGTTAGGGCGCCCGAGGCGCGGTCGGCCACTTCGGTCGCGGTGCGCACCTTCTCCACCGGGCGGGCGGAGGGCTGGATCACCATGGTCTTCTCGAACTCGTCCTGCTGCTCGTCGTCCTCGACGAAGCGCAACTGGTGATGGCCAACGGTGATCACGTCGCCGTGCTGCAGCGCATGCTTCTTGATGAGCTTGCCGTTGACGTACGTGCCGTTGGTGCTGTTCAGATCCTCGAGGAACGAGTCGTTGAGGATGTTGATGATCAGCGAGTGATGGCCGCTGACAGCTGCGTTGTCGATGCGGATGTCGTTGTCCGGGAGGCGGCCGATCGTGTACCGCTCCTTATTCATGTTGTATTCCGCCATCACCTGGCCGTCCAGGCTTAAGACCAACCTTGCCATGTGCTAGCCCCTATCGCGTTGTCAGCCGAACCAACTCAGGATTTTGTCGAAAATCTTCGTGCGTGCCGGAAACGCGTCCACGATGTGCGCCATCACGACCGAGATGTTGTCACGGCCCCCATTGTCATTCGCCAGTTGAATCAACTGCTTGGCGACCGTATCCAGATTAGCACCAAAGGTGTTTATGGTTAAATGAATATCTTCATCCTCGACCATGTCCGAGAGCCCGTCCGAGCACAGGATGAAAACCTCCCCCTTGCC
>JASHTN010000251.1 GCA_030040525.1 Gammaproteobacteria bacterium
AGCGGCACCCTCACGGTCACGATCAGCTACTGAGCTGACCGCGCGGCACTGCACCCCAGCGCAGCATCGAGTCAACCCGGGAAATCTTATGTATCATGATGCCAGCATCGACATGGGATCAGCGGCACCCGCCACATTCACACTGGACGCGGTCGTGCAGTTGCTCTCCAGCTCCGAGGCCACGCCGCGCTACGTCGTGCAGCTCTGCGAATCGCCGACTGCCATGAATCCGAAGCGTGTTCCGCGCATCGATCTGCTCGAGCTCTATCATCTGTATAGCGCGGACGCCAGACAGCAGAACGGCGCGACGCATCAGGTGCTGCGCCTCGGCTTCTTCAAGGATTGCAAGACCGCCAAGTTGATCATGCGTTACCTTGGCCGCTACTTCGACTCACCCCGTGTCGTGCTGGTCGATCCTCCGGAGATCGTCCGCGCGCTCCGCCACAGGTTCGTGGCGCTCAAGGACTCGAGCCCCGCGCCACGACACGCCTACCTGTGAGAAAGAGACGCGCGCCCGGCAGGATCAGACGTGCCACGCGCCTCGCTGGCCGTGCAGCGCTGGTCCCGGCGGCAGACCTGCAGCGGCGACTCATGAGCATCTCGCGCCTGGCCGCGGTCGCCGAGATGGCCGCCGGTGTCGCGCACGAGCTCAACCAGCCGTTGACCGCCATTACGAACTACGCCCACGCCTGCGAGCGGCTGCTCGCGCGCGCCGGCAGCGATCCGGCGCAGCTGCTGGAAGCTCTGCAGGCGATCACGGCGGAAACCGGTCGCGCCGCAGACGTCATCCGCCGGATGCGGGAGCAGGCCGAAAGGCAGCTGACCGTGCGCACGCGCACCAGCCTCAACAGCGTGGTTGCGCAGCTGCGCGGGTTCGCGCAGGGCCAGGCACGCCTGCACGGAGTGCGGCTGCGGCTGGCGCTCGCGCCGGACCTGCCGGACGTGCTGGTCGACTCCGAGCGCATCCAGCACGTCATCCTGAATTTCCTGCACAACAGCCTGGAGGCTCTCGCGCTGCGGCCCTCGGCCGATGCCACGATCTGCATTCGCACCTCGGCGACGGACGCAGACGCCGTGGAGCTGGCCGTGATCGATAATGGGCCGGGTCTCGCGTCCGAGGCGGTGCAGCGGGCGTTCGATCCCTTCTTCTCCACCAAGAACGGCATGGGTCTCGGGCTCGCCATCAACCGCAGCATCGCGCGCGCCCACGGCGGCTCCGTCGGCTATCGACCGAACCGGCCGACGGGCGCGTGCTTCTACCTGGTCCTGCCCGCGCGGTCCGACGAGTAATGTCGCGGGCGTGGTCAGCCCGCCAGCAGCGCCGCTATCAGCGCCAGCAGTTCCTGAGCCTTGTAGGGCTTGCTCGCAATCCGCAGGTTCGGGTCGTTCCGCAGCTCCCTGGCGGCCGCGGATGCATCCCCGGTGACGAGCACGGCCTTGAGGTCCGGCCGGAGGCTGCGCCGGAGTGCGGCGATCACCTGTGTGCCGAGCTCACCGTTGCCCAGACGATAATCGGTGACGAGCAGGTCCGGAGCCCCCGCCTGCGTGCTGCGCTCGGCCTCGGCGAGAGAGGCGACCGCGGTGACACCATATCCCTCGACCCGCAGCAGCATGCTGGTCGCCTCCCGCACCCTCGGATCATCTTCAACGAGCAGCACGCGGATTGCACCGGGCTGCGTCGCGGGAGACGCAGGAGCCGGCGTTCGCGCCGCGCGCGGCGCCGACCTGCCACGCGGAACCCGCAGCGCGAGCAGCGCGCCGCGGGCCGGCGCGAATGTCGTCTCCAGGCGCAGGTGCAGGACGTTGACCAAGCGCTGCGCAGCACTGATCTGCTCGGCAGGAATCCCGCTGCCGGAGTGCTCGACCTCGAGGAAGACCACGGCCTGTTCGGCGCGGCCGCGCAACGTCACCCGGCCTCGTGGCGTGTGATCGAAGGCGCTCGACAGCAGGGTCCTCAGGATCTGCTCGACGAGCGCAGGGTCGCTGTAGGCGCTGGCCGTGCAGCTCTCGACCCCCAGCTCGAGTCCCTTGCTCGCGGCGACACTGGCAAACTCGGCGCGCAGCGCCTCCAAGACATCCGCGATCCTGAAATCGCGCAACTCGGGTTTAACGGCGCCCGACTCGAGCTTACTGATGTCGAGCGGCGTGTTCGGCAGCCGCGACATTGGCGTATTATCTCATGATGTTGCAGGATCCGGAGTGATATGCAGCAGCAGCAGCCTGCGCCTACGGTATTCGTCGTCGACGACGATGAGGGCGTGCGCAACTCACTGCGCTTCCTGCTGAAGTCGGTGGGCCTGGCGACGCGCACGCTGGCTTCGGCGCACGAGTTCCTCGACACCTACAAGCCGCAGCAGCCCGGTTGCCTGGTGCTCGACGTGCGCATGCCGGGCATGAGCGGACTCGAGCTGCAGCAGCAGCTCAATCTGCGCGGCGCGGTCATTCCGGTGATCTTCATTACCGGCCATGGCGACGTGCCCATGGCGGTCGAGGCCATGCAGCAGGGCGCGTTCGACTTCCTGCAGAAGCCGTTCCGCGATCAGGACCTCATCGACCGCATCCAGCGCGCGCTCGAGCGCGACGGCCGCAACCGCACGGCTCTGGCGCAGCACGCCAGCATCCGTGAGCGCCTCGAGTCGCTGACGCCGCGCGAGCGCGAAGTGCTCACGTTGATGACGCGCGGCGTGTCCAACAAGGTGATGGCGGCGGAGCTCGGTGTGAGCCAGCGCACCGTGGAGATTCATCGCGCCCGGGTCATGGAAAAGAGCGGCGCTGGATCGCTCGCGCAGCTCGTGCGCATGGTCCTCGACGCCGAGCCGGCTGGCGGCAACTAAACTGCGGACACCGGTCGGCTCCGTCGGCCCCGATCGCCGCGCAGCGCAGAACGGCGGCCTCAGTTGACGCGCGACCTGCCCGCGGCGCGCCGGCCGTACAGCAGGTAGATCGCCGCCCCGATCACGAGCCACCCGAGGAACCGCCACCAGGTTCCGGCGGGCATCCCTGCCATCAGATACCCGCAGATCGCGACGCCCAGTACGCACACGAGCGGTGCCAGCGGTACTCTGAAGGGGCGGCCGAGCGCCGGCCGCGTGATGCGCAGGTACAGCACGCTGGCGCAGACGAACATGAACGCGCACAGCGTGCCCATCGAGATGAGCTCGCTCAGCACGTCGATGGAGAAGAGCCCGGCGGCGAGCGCCGCTACGACTCCACAGACGGCAACGGCGACGCTCGGACTGCGCGTCGCCGGATCGATGCGGCAGAAGGCCCGCGGCAGGAGCCGGTCCTGCGCCATGGCATAGATGACGCGGCTTTGCGCGTACAACAGCACGAGCACGACCGAGGTCAGCCCGACTACCGCGCCGATCTCGACGGCGACCTTGAGAAAATAGAGCCGCGGGCCCGCGTAGCCGAGCGCAACGCTCACAGGGTTCGGCGCTGCGAGCGCCCGGTACGGTGCCAGCCCCGTCAGCACCAGGGCAAAGGCAATGTAGATCACCGTGCATGCCAACAGCGAGCCGAGAAGTCCCAGCGGCACGGCGCGTTGCGGATTGCGTGTCTCGCGCGCCGCCGCGGCCACGGTGTCGAAGCCGAGGTAGGCATAGAAGATCATGCCCGCGCCCCGTAGCACCCCCGACCAGCCGAACGCGCCGAAAGTGCCGTCGTTGGGCGGGAGGAACGGGCGCCAGTTGGCGGGCACCACGTAGGCCGCGCCGAACACGACGAACAGGCCGATGACCGCGAGCTTGATGGCGACCAGCACAGTGGAGGTCCGCACGGACAGTCGCAGCCCGCGGCTCAGCAGCACCGCCAGCACCGCCAGCACGGCGACGGCGGGCAGGTTGACCACCGCGCCCGTCCGCGTGAGACCGCGTGAGGCGGACACGACGTAGGTCGGCGACGACCAGCCGGAGGGAATGGCTATCCCGAGCGATACCAGCAGCGATCCGAGGTAGCCGGACCAGCCCACCGCGACGTTGGCGGCGGCCATCAGATACTCGAGGATCAGGCACCAGCCGATCGCCCAGCCGCAGCCTTGGCCGAAGGCGGCGGACACATAGGAATAGGCGCTGCCGGAGACCGGCATGAGGGCGGCGAACTCGGCATAGCACAGCGCCGCGCACACACAGCCGAAGCCGGCCAGCACGAACGAGTACACGATGGCGGGGCCGGTGTGCGCCGCAGCCACGAGTCCCGTCGATACGAAGATGCCCGCGCCGACGATGGCGCCGATCCCGAGCACGATCAGCTGCGGACCGCTCAGCAGACGGTGCAGCGTGTGCGCGTCGTCGCGCTCGCTTGCCGAGCGCTGCGCCCGGGCCAGATACCCGACCTGCGGCTCCGTCATGGCCGTCGCATGGTGCCGTCTGCCTGCCGCATCGTCGCCCATGGTACTTCTTCGTCACCTACCGGAAGAGGGATGTCGAGGTCCCGGGCAACGGCCTGACAATGAGTGTCATGGCCACGATGCGCGCGATGGTCGTCCCGGCCCCTGGCGCCGGACTCCGCATGGAAGAGCGGGAGATCCCGCGGCCTGGTCCGCATGAGGTTCGCGTGCGTGTGCAGGCCTGCGGCGTCTGCCACAGCGATGCGCTGACGGTCGCCGGTCACATGCCGGGGCTCGGGTACCCGCGCGTGCCGGGGCACGAGGTCATCGGCGTGCTGGAAGCCCTGGGTCCGGGCGTCGAGGGCTGGGAAGTCGGCTGCCGCGTCGGCGTGGGCTGGTTCCCGGGCGCCTGCGGCTACTGTGCGCCCTGCCGCCACGGCAACGCGTTCGCTTGCGCAACGATTCAGGGTGCGACCGGCGTGACCCGCGACGGCGGCTATGCGACACACATGCTGGCGCACGTCACGGCGCTGGCGCGCGTGCCGGCGGAGCTCGACTCGGTCGCCTCGGCGCCGCTGCTGTGCGCGGGCATCACGACGTTCAATGCCCTGCGCCACTGTGGCGCCGCTCCCGGTGAGCTGGTCGCGATCCACGGTGTCGGAGGTCTCGGGCATCTCGGCATTCAGTTCGCCGCGCGTATGGGGTTTCGCGTCGTGGCGGTCAACCGCGGACGTGACAAGGAGAAGCTGGCGCGCTCGCTCGGTGCACATGAGTACCTCGACAGCACGGACGGCGATCCGGCGGCTGCACTCACCGCGCTCGGCGGGGCGCGGGCGATCCTCGCGACCGTGACCGACGGCCGCGCGATGCAGGCGGTCGCGGGCGGCCTCGGCGTCAACGGCACACTGATGGTGATCGGCGCCGTCGGTGCATTGACGGTCGACTCGCTCGATCTGCTGCGCAAGCGCGCCGCGGTCAAGGGCTGGTACTCGGGCACCGGCACCGACTCCGAAGACACCCTGCTCTTCAGTCAGCGCAACGGCGTGCACTCGATGAACGAGATCTTCCCACTCGAGCAGGCGCAGGCGGCGTATGAGCGCATGCTGAGCGGCAAGGCGCGCTTTCGCGTGGTGCTCGACGTCAGATAGCTTCGCTCAGTCCGGGGTCAGCGCCAGGCGACTTTGAGGCGCTCGCGGATCGAGGTTCTGGGCAGCTGCAGGACCGCCGTCCCCCGGGCCCGGTCCCACCGCCAGCCGCGCGCTGCCCGGCCGTTGACGCTGACCGCAGAGGGCTGGCCTGCAGCATGAATGCGCAGCTCGTAGGAGCGCGCCGGCACCTGGCCGGCAAACGCGCCCTCGGTGGGCCCGATGGTGAGCCGATGCCAGCCGTCGCTCCCGGTGGCGTAAATCATCGCGGTGCGCGCGGACTGCCCTTCGCGGTAGGCGAGCGAGATCCCGTCGTCCTCGTAGAGATCGAAGCGCCCGGACCCTGAGCCAAAGACGTTGACGATAAGCGTGTCGAGCGGCCGGGCATCCGACCAGGCGCTCACGGGCTGCTCGGGAATGAGTGCGCCCTCACGCACGAACACCGGCGTCTCGTCGACGGCGTAATGCGTGGTGAAACTGCGGTCGCCCGCATAGCGCTTGCCGCTGAAGAAGTCCAGCCACTCGCCGGGGGGCAGATAGACGGTCTGGTTGCCGCTCGGATCGACGACCGGCGCGATCAGCATCTCCGCGCCGAGAAAATATTCGTGCGCGTGCCGATACGCCGCCTCGAGGTCCGGGTACTCGAGATACAGCGGCCGCAGAATCGGCATGGACTCGGTGTGTGCGCGCCAGACGTAGGTATAGAGGTAGGGAATCAGCTGCGTCCGCAGCGTGAAGTATTTCCTCATGAGCGCAACGCCTTTGGGTCCGTAGACCCACGGCATGCGCAGGTTGCCGCCGTGCGGGTTCTCATGATCGCTGTGCATGCGCAGCAGCGGACTGAACGCGCCGAACTCGATCCAGCGCGCGTAGAGGTCGAAGTCGATCCGCCCGCCGTGGAATCCGCCAATGTCGTGCGTGATGTACGGCATCAGCACGTTGCCGCCGCGCGCGGTGAAGCCGATCTCGTATCCGAGCACCGGCCATTGCGAGTAGGTATCGCCCGTGAAGTAGGCCGGGTAGCGCTCGCTTCCCCAGTCGCCGTAACGCGCCAGGATGAAGCCGCGCCGGCCGGTGAGCCGCTCGCTGTAATCATAGAAGACCTTGTTGGTCCAGAGCTGCTTGTCGAGCCCCGGCATGCCGACGGCGCCGCTGCCACCGTCGACCCACCACACCGCGATGCCCTGCTCCATCAGCGGCTTGTGCAGATCCCGCATGAACACCTCGGCCTGCCGCTCGTCCGACAGGTCGAAGGCAATGCGCGGCGGCGCTGGCACGTCACGGATGTCCACGGGTCCGCGCAGGATGCCGCTGCCGCGCTCGCCGGGCTCGACACGCAGGACGATTTCGTTGTGCCTGCCCGGCAGAACGTAGCGCATGAGGTCGGTGACGCTGAGACGCTGGGGCCAGTGCGGCTCGCTGTGGGTCGCCTCCCGGCCGTTGACGAAGATCCGGTAGGACTTCTCGACCTGCCCCAGGTACAGGTAGAGCGCCGCGGGCAGTTTGGATGGCAGCGCCACCGACGTGCGGTACCAGCCGACGCCCCGATCGCCCGGGTGGCCCTGCGCCTCCCAGGGCAGCCCGATGCGCACCGGCTGCCAGGACGCGCCCGCGTGCCCCGGCGTGTACCACTGGTCCTTCAGTCCCCGATCATCCGGATCGGTGGCGAAAGTCCAGAGCTTCGAGACATCCAGCTCAAAAGAGGGCGGCGGAGGCAGCGGGCGGCCGAGGTCCCTCAGCACCTGCGGCGCGTGACTGTCACTGTAGGAGAGAATGCTCTCCTCGGTATTGACGTAGCCCGGGTGGTCGTTGAGCGCGACCTTGACTCCGCGGGCCTTGAGCCAGGAGAGCAACTGCGCGGGCTGCGGGATCAGCGGACTCCAGTCATAGCCGCCGTCCCAACCGTAGTTGTGCCAGGCAAAATCGAGCACCAGCGTGTCGAGCGGAATGCCGCTGGCGCGCAGTCTCGCCACCTCCTGCTCGAGGTGCTGTTGGTTGTAGCTCCTGAATTCCGGCAGTGCAGCCTCCGCGGAGCCGGGGAAGTACTCGAAGTTCAGATCCGTGATCCACGCCCCGAGCGCGAAGCGCGGGATCATCGGGATCGGTCCGCAGAGCTCGGCGTACTCGCTCAGCACGCGGCGGTAATCGCGGCCGTAGGC